>JAAZJF010000369.1 GCA_012800475.1 Gammaproteobacteria bacterium | reverse complement strand
CGCTACGGTAAAACCATGCAGTGCATTGCCGGCATTCACTATAACTTCTCTTTACCGGATTCGGTGTGGAGCTTGTTACGTGAAGCCGACAATGATCCACGCTCAGCCATGGATTACCAGTCTGCGCGCTATATCGGTTTAATCCGTAACTTCCGCCGTTACAGTTGGTTGCTGATGTATCTATTTGGTGCCTCACCTGCACTGGATATCAGCTTTTTACGGGACCGCGAGCATCAGCTCGAACGCTTTGATGAAGACACCCTGTATTTGCCTTATGCAACCAGCTTACGCATGAGCGATCTGGGTTATCAAAGTAATGCCCAAGCCGGCATCACCCCTTGCTATAACGAACTCAGCAGCTACACCGACAGCCTACTGTGCGCAGTGAACAAGCCCTATCCTGAGTATCAAAAGATAGGTAGCAAGCAAGGTGATGAGTGGCTGCAAATCAATACCAATATTTTGCAGATCGAAAACGAGTATTACTCGACCATGCGTCCCAAGCGCATCACCTTAGACGGCGAACGTCCGGTAGATGCCTTGATTGCACGTGGTGTGCAGTATGTTGAAGCGCGCTGTATTGATATCAACCCCTTCTTACCACTGGGCATTGATTTACCACAAGCACGCTTCTTAGATACCTTTTTACTCTTTTGCGCCCTGCAAGACAGTCCACTGATCAGTGATGCTGAGTGTCCAGCCGCGACGGAAAACTTCTTAGCCGTAGTCAAACAAGGTCGCAAACCTAACCTGCAATTGCAGCGCGGTGATGAACAGATCGCCATGCAGGACTGGGGACACGAACTGCTCGAGCAAATGCAAGCCTGTGCGCAGCTACTCGATAGCAGCTACGCCACCAGCGAGCACAGCGAAGCCTTGCGCAAGCAAGTTGAAAAGCTCAACAACCCTGACTTGACGCCATCAGCACAAGTACTCGCCAGCATGCGCGAACAACAGTGCAGCTTCAGTCAATTTGCTTTGAAACAAAGCCTGCAGCATGCGCAAACCTTGAGTAAACCAGCCCTCGATAGCAACAAAACTGCACATTACCAACAACTTGCCGAGCAATCACATCAAGCGCAAGCGCTGCTTGAAGCGCAAGATGAATGCAGCTTTGATGAGTATATGGCGGATTTTCTAGCTCAGTCGAAGTAAGGCGGCCTGCAGTACTGTATTGCAACCGAGCAATGCAGTACTGCATCAGTATTATGCTGACTTAGGCCTTAACAGGGCTTATATAGCGCTCTGCTGGCGTCGACGCCAGTTTTTCAGGCTGATATCCAAGTCAGCTAAGGTCTCTATGCCCTGCTGCTTCGCGCGCTTGAGTAAAATCAGCATCAACTCAGCAGTCACCAGCGCATCCGCACTGGCGTTATGGCGCTGTAGCACCTGCAAATTAAAGAATTTCACCCAGTCATCCAATCCTGGCAGGCGCATACCATGCTCGGGATAGAGTAAGGGTGCGATCTCTGCCACATCATAAAACGGATGGCGTACATCATAGGCAAAGGCATCATCCATTTCTCGCACCAACATGCGCTGATCAAAGGTGGCATGAAAGGCTAACAGCGGACTGCTGCCGACATACTCCATAAAGCTCAACAGTGCTTTTTCTGGACGGATGCCTGCGGCCACCTCACTGGGTGGTATCTGATGAATCAAAACACTTTCACTGACCGCATGATTAGCACGGCGCAGCGTACAACTAAACTGCTGGCCTAAAGCAATCGCGGACTGATCAATAGTGACAGCGCCAATGGATAGGATTTTATCTTTCAGCGTATTTAAACCACTGGTTTCTAAATCCACCACCACAAAGCGCTGTTGCTCTAACGGCAATTCACTGTCTAGATACACCGGCAATGAGGCTAAGCGCAAAGCATCAGCCTCACGCAGCTCTGGGCTTTTACGTAACCATTTGAACAGCTTCACAGTTGATACCGGAAGGTTAAACTGGCCTGTAAACGCTGCGCTTGGCGGAAGGACTCACGCAAAATACGACGATCTAAGTGATTGAGCTCATCGGGATAAATACGGTTGCTATAAGCCAAGTCATTACGCGCTTGTTGCTGATGCTGCTGCATGCGAAT
>JAAZJF010000360.1 GCA_012800475.1 Gammaproteobacteria bacterium | reverse complement strand
TTTCGCCAACAACGTTTTTTGCAACTGCGTCAGGCTTGATGATTGAGAATGTACGTTGAACAGTCATGTAGAACTCCAGTGAATTAAGTGTTTATAAGGATTAAACCCGCGAATTATACGCGGGTTTGTTGTAAATGCGTAGTCACTGACACAGCTACTTAGCTAGCACTGTGTGTTTTTAGTGACTCGCAGTTAAAATACTGCACACAATCACTCGATTTCTTCAATCCAAGCGGCCTGAATCGCTTCGAGTATTTTTTCACCCGTACGCTCCGGATCATCATCAAACTCAGGCAACTCAGTGACCAAACGGCGTAAATTCACAAAATTAATATAGCGCGGATCAATATCTTCATGCGCTTCACTCAACTGAATGGCGATTTCCAGCACATCCACCCACTTTAACTTCATCATCACACTCTCCTGTTTACTGGCGCTCTGACACTTGGTTAATGGTGTACTTGGGTATTTCCACCGTTAAATCGGTATCAGTAACCACTGCTTGGCAGGATAAACGCGAGTCAGGCTCTAGACCCCAAGCCTTATCCAACATATCGTCTTCCAGCTCATCGGACTCTTCAAGCGAGTCAAAGCCTTCGCGCACAACAACGTGACAAGTGGTGCACGCACAGGACATTTCACAGGCGTGTTCAATCTCGATACCATTGCGCTTAGCTGCATCAATAATGGTTTCGCCGGGGATTGCATCCACAACCGCACCCTCGGGGCAAAGCTCTGCATGGGGCAAAAATATAATTTGCGGCATTGGGATTAACCCTCCATTTCATTAAGTTGTCGTCCAGCCAAAGCCGATTTCACGGTGGCATCCAGACGGCGTGCAGCGAACTCGTTCGTTGCATGATTTAATTGCTGAACATGACGAGCAATCGCATTAATATCTTCAGCTTGACGCACTGTTTCAAGCGCGCTCATGCACGCTTCAATTTCAGTGCGCTCGTGTTCGGCGAGCAATGCATCGCCATCAGCTTGCAGTGCTGCATCTACAGTGGCTAACAAACGCTCAGCATCCACACGCTGCTCTTGCAACGCGCGCGCCTGCTTATCTTGAGCTGCGTTTTCAAAGGATGCTTTGAGCATGCCGCCAATTTCTTCATCTGTGAGCCCATAAGATGGCTTAACTTGAATACTGGCTTCAACACCGCTGCCAAGTTCACGTGCAGTCACACCCAACAAACCATCTGCATCAACCTGGAAGGTCACACGGATCTTGGCAGCGCCAGCGACCATGGCTGGAATACCACGCAATTCAAAGCGTGCTAATGAGCGACAATCGCTGACCAGCTCACGCTCACCTTGCAACACATGCACCGCCATAGCGGTTTGACCATCGCGTGCGGTGGTGAACTCTTGCGCACGTGTGACCGGAATAGTGGTGTTGCGCGGGATAATTTTCTCTACCAAATCACCCATGGTTTCTAAACCTAAGGATAACGGCGTGACATCCAGCAGTAACAACTCATCACCTGCACGCTTATTGCCCACCAAAGTATCCGCTTGGATAGCGGCACCAATGGCGACAACTTGGTCAGGATCGATATCGGTCATGGGCGTGCAATCAAAGAGTTCGCCAACGCGTGTGCGCACTAAAGGTACACGCGTTGAACCACCGACCATCACAACGGATTCAATCTCATCGAGCTCAACTTCTGAGTCACGCAGTGCACGACGGCACGCTCTTAAGCTGCGCGCAACTAAGGGCTCAATCAACTCATCAAATACATCACGCGTAAGATGACCTTGCCAGTCAGCATAAGCCAAGGGCACTGAGTCTTGTTCGGTGAGTAATTCTTTGGCTGCGCAGGCTAACTCCAATAAGTCACGCTGCTGGCCTGGCGATAAATCCATCGACACACCGGCCTGCGCAATCACCCATTGAGCAACAACATGATCAAAGTCATCGCCACCGAGCGCACTATCACCACCGGTAGCTAAAACCTCAAAGACACCGCGACTGAGGCGTAAAATAGACACATCAAAGGTGCCGCCACCTAAATCATAAATGGCCACAACACCTTCAGCTTGCTGATCTAAACCATAAGCTACCGCAGCGGCCGTCGGCTCATTGAGCAAACGCAATACATTTAAGCCCGCTAAGCGTGCAGCATCTTTAGTGGCTTGGCGCTGTGCATCATCAAAATAGGCAGGCACAGTAATGACCACGCCCACCAATTCACCACCGAGCGCTGCTTCGCCACGCTCACGTAATGTTTGTAAAATTTGTGCTGAAACTTCTACAGGGCTTTTAGGGCCTTGTACTGTCTCAATAAAGGGCATGTGAGATTTGCCCGCTTGAAATCGATAGGGCAACTGCTCGCCCAACTGCTGTACATCAGCTAAACCACGCCCCATCAGGCGCTTCACCGATAAAATACAGTTGAATGGATCACTGGCAGCCGCTTCACGAGCGCTGCGACCCACTTCAATATGATCAGCATGATAACGCACTGCTGAGGCTAACGAGACGCGACCTTGCGCATCGGGTATAGCTTCAGCAATACCACTGCGTACGGTCGCAACTAATGAGTTTGTAGTCCCTAGATCAATCCCGACTGCTAGGCGCTGCTGGTGAGGCTGGGGACTTTGTCCAGGTTCGGCAATCTGTAGTAAGGCCATACGGATCTTTAATCTGACAGCCTGCTTGCACAGGCTTTGGGTTAATCGTCTAAGCGCTCTTCTAACTGACGCACTTCATAAAACATCTTGTCTAAAAACTGCATACGCCGTGCCAAACGCTCGGCATGTTCGCGCTGCTGGGGGTCATTTAGACAATCAGCAAATGCAGCATCAATCTGACTGCGCGCCTGTTTCAACTCTTGAGTAAAAGCAGGCAATGCATTCACATCAGCGTGTTCTTGCAGCGTCTCTAATTGCTCACGCCATTCCATTTGCTGAAACAGAAACTCACCATCTTGAATGGTGGTTTCATCAGGCAATTGAGCCTGTTGGCGTAACAAGTAGAGCGCACGCTGAGTCGGTGATTTTAGAGTCTGGAACGCTTCATTTAATAATGCTGCGCGCTCAACGGCTTGGCGCTGCTCTGCAGCGGATGTATGACTAAAGCGATCAGGATGCACTTCTTTCGCACGTTCGCGATAGGTTGCAGCCAATGCTTTAGCATCGATCACAAAGCTTGGCTCTAAACCAAACATTGCAAAGTATCCAGCGCCATCGATGTGCGTGGAATCAGACATTGAAGCTCTCGCCACAACCGCATTCGCCACGCACATTAGGGTTTTTAAACTTAAAGCCCTCATTGATCCCTTCGCGGACAAAGTCCAGCTCAGTGCCATCAATGTAGGCTAGGCTTTTAGGGTCAATAACAACCTTCATGCCAAAGCTTTCAAACACCTCATCGTCAGGTTGCAGCTCATCAACAAACTCCAGCACATACGCCATGCCTGAACAACCCGTCGTGCGTACACCAAGGCGAATGCCCTCGCCGCTACCACGGTTTTCAAGTGAGCGCCGCACATGACTTGCTGCGGCTTCTGTTAAGCTGATCCCCATATCAAACCTCTTTGATTAAGCCTTTTTTCTGCTTGTAATCACGTACTGCAGCTTTAATCGCATCTTCGGCTAACACTGAACAGTGAATCTTCACTGGTGGCAAAGCCAACTCTTCAGAGATCGTCGTGTTTTTAATCTGCTCTGCTTCTTCAATGGTCTTACCTTTCATCCATTCAGTTGCTAAAGAGCTTGATGCAATGGCTGAGCCACAGCCGTATGTTTTAAATTTCGCATCCTGAATGATGCCGTCATCGCTGACTTGGATCTGCAGGCGCATCACATCACCACATGCAGGTGCACCGACCATGCCGGTACCAACATCAGGAGCGTCAGCATCCATCTTGCCAACGTTGCGAGGGTTCTCGTAGTGGTCTAAGACCTTTTCACTATATGCCATGATGGTATTCCTTCTTCAATGGACAAGAATTAATGTTCTTGCCACTCAACTTTAGAGAGATCAACGCCGTCTTGATGCATATCCCACAGCGGTGACAGATCACGTAAACGCTGTACTGCTTCACGAATTTGTCCAGCAGCATGATCCACTTCTTCTTCGGTTGTAAAACGTCCGAAAGTAAAGCGAATCGAGCTGTGCGCCAACTCATCACTGCGGCCTAACGCACGCAGTACATAAGAAGGCTCAAGTGAAGCTGAAGTACAGGCCGAGCCTGACGATACAGCCATATCCTTCAGTGCCATAATCAACGATTCACCTTCAACATAGTTAAAGCTGAGGTTGAGGTTATGTGGGATACGCTGTGTAGCGCTACCGTTGAGGTAGAGCTCATCCATATCGCGCACTTTGTCATAAAAACGCTCGCTTAATGCAGCAATACGCTTATTTTCTTCGTCCATTTCTAGGCGCGCCAGCTCAAATGCTTCGCCCATACCGACAATCTGGTGAGTCGCTAATGTACCTGAACGCATACCACGCTCATGTCCGCCACCGTGCATTTGCGCTTCAAGGCGCACACGTGGCTTGCGACGCACATAAAGCGCACCGATACCTTTAGGACCGTAAGCTTTGTGAGCAGAAAAAGACATTAAGTCAACTTTCATCTCTTGAAGATCAACAGCAACTTTACCCGCTGTCTGCGCCGCATCAACGTGGAAGAAGATGCCTTTAGAGCGCGTCAGCTCGCCAATCGCTGCGATATCATTGATGGTGCCAATTTCATTATTGACATGCATGATTGACACTAATGTAGTGTCGTCACGTAGCGCAGCAGCGACCATATCGACAGTAATAATGCCATCTGCACACGGCTCAAGGTAAGTGACTTCATAACCTTCACGCTCAAGCTGACGCGTCGTATCGAGGACGGCTTTATGCTCAAGCT
>JAAZJF010000359.1 GCA_012800475.1 Gammaproteobacteria bacterium | reverse complement strand
TTATTTTGATACATCTAGACTGAGCCAGCCGAGCTACTACCTGGCCCTGCGCCTACAGGTCACAGGGCTGGTGCTGCTCGCTCACGGACTTATGTGGGTGTTGTTGCAGTTGTGACGGTTGTAGCGAGTACAGCCTGATTATTTTTAAACTCAGCAATGGCGACCATAGCACCGTCAATACGTTCTTCGATTGGCAGGCTGCTGATATTGTGGATGCTCCAAAAGGTGCCATTGGCGAATACTGAAATGGCCCCTTGGCTACTGATATGCAAGCGCCCTTGGGTGGCTGAGAAAGTATGCATGGTTTCTGGCTGGGCATTGCGCGGTGTGGTGTAGCGCCTGCGTAAGGCAAACATCAGCACACCACCAATCAGCGCGGATAGCAAAGCTTGCAGGCCGACATTGATGTCCGGTATTAGCAACGTCAGCAGCCCAGTCACAATGGCGCCAATGCCAAACCACATAACGATAAAAGCCCCGATAAACAGCTCGGTAATGATCAGCACAACGCCGATCGATACCAGCACCCACCAGATTACAGATTGATCCAGCATGCTTTTCTCCCTCAGTCGACTGGACCGCAGATCCAGTCGACGACCTGTTAGTTATGTGTCTTTTTTCTGGCTGACCATATCTTTAAGCAACGTCAGGCTGCCAATTAAGTGGGCTGCTTCATAAGGCACCACAATTTTATTTTGACTGTCGCTGGCGGCAATGCCTTCCCACGCCGCAATACGTTCTCTAGCAAGAATAAACTCACCTGTTTGCGGATTATCACGCAGACCTTCAGTGATTAATTCTAAGGCTTGTTTTTGACCAGAAGCCAGTAAGACTTCTTCTTGTTGCGCTGCTTCGGCTAAGAGTACAGCCTCTTTTTTCTTCGCTTCAGCCATCCGCTCCATGGCTTCAGCCTGCATAAAGGCTTGGGCACGATCACCTTCGGCTTTATAGATGGTGGCGTTTTTATCGGCCTCAGCTTTGGTTTCAATGGCACGACGTTCGCGGGTGGCTTGCAGTTGCAGTTCCATCGCTTGTTGCACATTAGCTGATACCGAAATATCACTGATTTCAACTCGCGTTACTTTAGCGCCCCAACCACCAGACGCCGCATCCAAGGCGCTGAGCAAGGCTTGGTTCATTTCATCACGGCTGGATAAGGTGCTGTCGAGTTCCATTTTACCGATTTCTGAACGCAAGGTTGTTTGCGCTAACTGTGAAATCGATAGATGCAGATCTTTAATTTCATAGGTGGCTTTTTGCGCGTCATTAATACGCATAAACACCACACCATCAATGGTGATCTGCACGTTGTCCGAGGTGATCACTTGCTGGGAGGGGATATCAATCAATTGCTCTTGGGTGTTGTAACGCGTGCGGACCTGATCGATAAAAGGCACCAGAATATTCAGACCACCACTGAGCACCCGATGAAAACGGCCTAAGCGTTCGATCACCTGTACTTCCGCTTGTGGAACGATGCGAATGGTTTTTGCAAGGGTAATAATAACCAGAAGGGCTAAAATACCCGCAACAATTAATGCACTTTCCATATTGTTTTTATCCTGTTTTTAATGCGTAAAGCAAAGTTGATTTTGCAGTGTAGGCGCTATGTACCTATCAAGCAAAGGCTGATGTATCCACGGTCACACCTTGTTCTTTGAATATATCTTTGGCCACGGTCAGCGCGTTTAATACGCTGGGGAAACCCACATAAGGAATCAAGTGCATAATGCAGCCTACGATCTCCTCGGGGGTTAAGCCTACAGTTAAACCCGTTTTAATATGCATGCCAATTTGTGGCTTGCCTTGGGCGACCAGTGCCGTGATGGTGGCGAGTACTTTTTGTTTATTATCCAGGCCTGGGCGTGAGTAAATTGAGCCAAAGGCAAACTCGACTACATACTGGGTGAGATCGGGAGCAATATCTTTAAACGCTTCGCCAATATCCATAGCACCGGTGGGGTTATCATCAGGTGATGCCGTCAGCTCTTGAATTTTGTTGATACCTTGTTGATATAAATCGGTCATGTGACTGGGCCTTCAATATAAAGAGTGTGTGGGCGCAAGGTTGAGGCCGCTGCGCTGAATCAGAGGTAGCAGACTACCTAAGAAGTGAATTGTTTTGTAGGTTTGG
>JAAZJF010000358.1 GCA_012800475.1 Gammaproteobacteria bacterium | reverse complement strand
AGCCGGCAGCTTAAGGTCGACAGCGGCAGAGATTGAAGCCTTAGGCCGTAAAGCTTGGTTGGTGCCGCTGGATCTGCTAGATGAAAAATCTGCTTTGCACGCACTCGAGCAAGTCACGCGTGAGTGCGGGAAAATTGATGTGTTGGTTAATAATGCCATTTATCAAGGCTCAGACCTCAACAGCGCCTTTTTAGATCTAAGCGCTGAAACACTCGACCGCGTTTACCGTGGTTACGTGCAAGGTCCAGTGGCTTTAACCCAAGGTATTGCGCGCCTGATGGTGGCTCAAGGTCAGGGTGTGATTATTAACATCAGCTCTGGCGCTGGCGAGCATAATCCACCTGTGTCTGCAGACAAAGGCGGTTGGGGGTATGCCTATGGTGCGGGTAAGGCTGCGGTTTCACGCTTGTCAGGTGTACTCAATGTTGAGCTCGGGTCACAGGGTATACGTGCGTATACGGTCAATCCGGGTGTAGTGGCGACTGAAGCACTTAAAGCCACGATTGGCGACCAAGGTATTGCCGCGTTAGGTGGTATGGCTGCTCCGCCGCAGGTGCCAGCCGAAGCCATTGTCTGGCTGGCTAAATCAGATCACGCCGGTCGCTATATTAAAAGAACAGTGGATGCGCAAAAACTTGCTTTAGATCAATATTTAGTCGAGAACTGGCGTAAAAAATCTTAGGTGAGCCCAATCTAGTCCAGTTGAAGGATGAGGATGCTCTCTATCTTGGCAATAGTGACACTGTGAAATAACCGAATTAGCTAAATTACAGACTAAATTTGAAATGATGAGGATCAGGAAATGACAAAAAATATAGATATCCAACCCTCTGGAGCTCCAGCAGAGTACCGTTATGCTAGAGGTTGGCATTGCCTGGGCGAAGCGAAAGATTACCATGATGGTAAACCTCACACGCTGAATATTTTTGGTACGCGCTTGGTGGCGTTTGCTGATGATGAAGGTAAAATTAGCGTTCTTGACGCTTATTGCCCGCATATGGGTGCTGACTTATCGCAAGGTGAAGTTGTCGATGGACGCATCGTTTGTGCATTTCACCACTGGGAGTTTTCATCCAGTGGTCGTTGTACAAAAATCCCATACTGCGATCGTATTCCGCCAAAAGCTAAAACCAAAGCCTGGCTCACCAAAGAGGTGAATAAACTGTTATTTATCTGGAATAACCCAGAAGGTAACCCGCCAGCAGAAGGTGTTGAGATTCCATACTTCCCTGAAATCGATAGCGATGAGTGGAACGATAGCTGGCACGTTGATCTGATGTTTATTGAAACCAACCCACGTGAGTTGGTGGATAACTTATCTGATGTGATCCACTTCGGTCCTGTACATGGAGCTCCATGCACGTACTTCGCCAATACCTTTGAAGGTCATATCGGTACTCAAGAGTTCCACGGTGATTCAGGACGTTTGGGCGGTAATCTCGTTGCAAAGTCTGCGTATTACGGTCCGTCAACGCACTTCACTCGCATGACTGCTGAGTATGAAGGCGGTATTGTTGAAACAATTCTGCTCAATTGCCACGTGCCAACAGGCCCGAATAGCTTTGAGTTGCGTTTCGGTGTACTCGTCAAGAAAAACCCAGAGATGACTGATGAGCAAAATAACGAACTGGCTAAAGAATATGTGCATGCTAACCGTTTAGCGTTTTATCAAGACGTTGATATTTGGAAGCACAAAGCACGTATTGATAACCCTGTATTGGCTGAAGGCGATGGTCCTATCTACCAATTGCGTGAGTGGTACTCACAGTTTTTTATGGATGAGAGTGACATTCCTGCAAAGCTTAAAGAGCGTCAAGAAATTGTAACACTGCACAAGAAAGACGCTTAATCTGTAACCGAAGTGGGAGTTTAACTCCTACTTCGGTTATTAAATTGTATAGATTTTATATGTTGAAGCTGCATCTGTTTTTATATCAGCATCTATCTGATGTTGGTTTTATTGTTAAATAAATATACTCTAAGCCTTGAGTAGAGTCAGCTCTTAATTGTATTGAGGAGCTTATGTTGATATATTATATTGAGTTAAACATCCCCATCTGCTGTTGGTAATACGTATCTAGAAACTCCCATACTTCGACAATCTTGTGCTCACGACACTTAAAACGAAAGAGATATTCATTGGCATAGTCTCTACCATCATGCGTTTTTGCTGTTAAGTGAAAGTGTGCGACCACGTTTTCATCCTCAGCGATTAAGCTGTGCAGGTCGATAGCAATAGTCTCATAAGGGAAAAAGTCTGCACCTTTGCCCATCATCTCCAATACAGCTGGAATACCGACAAAAGGTCCGCCAAAAGGGTGTGAGGGTGGCAGGT
>JAAZJF010000357.1 GCA_012800475.1 Gammaproteobacteria bacterium | reverse complement strand
TAGGCAAAATCAGGCACTGTAAAAATCACAAGGATAAATGACTCCAAGACTGGCCAGTCAAGTATTGGCATGCCATGCTTTGCCCGCAGTGCATGATGCATGCGTTTTATACTCTAATAAAAATAAGTGAGGCCCAAGATGCTTAAACCAGAATTGGTTGCAGCTATTGCAGATAAAGCGGACTTGAGCAAAGACCAAGCCGGCCATCTGCTTAATACTATTTTAGAAGAAATCACCAACGCGCTGGGCGAGAACGATCCAGTGACCTTAATTGGATTTGGCTCTTTTGTGCAGCGTCATCGCGGTGCGCGGGCAGGTAAAAACCCACAAACTGGTGAAGCGTTAACAATTAAGGCCAGTAATACAGTGGCTTTTAAACCCGGTAAGCAACTCAAAGAAGCAGTGGCTCAATATAAGTAAGTTCAAGCTGCACGGGTTAGCAAAGCGATCTGTGCAGTCCAGACATGCAAATACAACACGCGCCGATTTTGATATGTGCCTTGCCGTTATGCTTAACATAAGCTCAATTCACACCCATGGAACTCTTGATGAAACTTCGTTTTTTACTCTGGGCACTTGGTCGCATGATGGCCAAAGCCAGTCGCTCTAACAATGCTTTTCAACAACAATTGGCAGGTAAAGAATTAACTTTTATGCTGCACACTTTAGATGGCAAGGTGGCGCGCCATTTTGTTGTGGCGAACAACCGCGTTGAAAGCCGTGCGGGTGTGGCGCAGGATCCTGCTTTTTCCATTGGTTTTAAAGATGCGGCGTTTGGCTTTGCGACCTTACAAGCCAAAAATAAGCAACTGGCGTTTATGCAAGGTATTCAAGATAAAAATATCCAAATCCAAGGCGATACCAAACTGGTGATGTGGTTTCAGGGTTTAATGAAATACCTAACGCCAAAAAAACCTAAAAGCCCAGCACAGGCCAAGTGATGCAAGCGTGCAAGGCGCGCTTATAATCAGCGCGCCTCAGCTTTTTATGTTTGCTCGTTAAAGCGGTATTGCAAGGCTTCAGCAAGATGCCCGCGAGTAATACTCGGGCTGGCCTCCAAGTCAGCTAAAGTGCGTGCCACTTTGAGCACTCTGTGGGTGGCGCGCAATGATAAATTTAAGCGCTCGCTGGCTTGTTCTAGCCAGACACGATCCTCATCTTGCAGCGCACAGTGTTCACGTAAGGCATTTAAGTCCAATTGCGCATTACTGCAGCCTTGTCGCTTGAGTTGCTGTTCTCGTGCGGCGCAGACCTGTTGTACGGCTTGTGCTGAGCTGAGGCCGGGTTCTTTAGGCGGGCGCAATGAGGTGGTTTCGCGTGCAACGGTAATATGCAAATCAATGCGGTCAAGCAAGGGCCCTGATAATTTGTTGCGGTAACGTTGTACTTGCTCAGGGTTGCAGCGACAGCGGCCATTGGGATCGCCAAAATAGCCGCAAGGGCAGGGGTTCATCGCCGCTACCAATTGAAAACGCGCTGGGAAGCGAACCTTACTGTGCGCTCGTGCAATCACAATATGCCCAGATTCCAGAGGCTCACGCAGCACTTCAAGTACTTTACGGTCGAATTCAGGCAGCTCATCCAAAAATAAAATACCTTGATGTGCGAGGCTGATTTCACCTGGCTGCGGACGACTGCCTCCGCCCACGAGTGCAGGTCCTGAGGCACTGTGGTGTGGCTGACGAAAGGGGCGTTGTGGCCAACTGTGCAGAGGCTCAATGCTCACCACAGATTGCACTGCGGCCACTTCTAAGGCTTCTTTTTCTGTTAAGGCCGGCAGTAGGCCAGGTAAACGGCTGGCCAGTAAGGTTTTACCTGTGCCTGGCGGCCCTGTGAGCAGGACGTTATGCGAGCCCGCTGCAGCCACGACCAGTGCGCGCTTAGCCGCCTGTTGGCCTTGCACTTCAAGTAAGTCAGGGTAGCGTTGAGGTTGGGCGAGTAAGCCTGAAGATTGATAAGGCTTGAGCGGTTGCTGTTGATTGAAATGGCTGACCAGTTCCAGTAAATGACTGATGGCATAGACTTTTAAACCGCTCGCCAGACAAGCCTCTTCAGCGTTTTCCATGGCCACCACTAAAGCACGACCTGTATCACGTGCTGCCAGCGCCGCAGGCAGTACACCGCGCACGGGGCGCACATGGCCTGAGAGTGCCAGCTCACCTAAACATTCAAAGCCATCTAAGCAGCCACCGGGCAGTTGTGCACTGGCGGCAAGTAAGCCTAACGCAATGGCTAAATCAAAACGTCCGCCTTCCTTGGGCAGGTCTGCAGGGGCTAAATTGAGCGTAATGCGCTTACGTGGAAACTCCAGTGCGCTATTTAAAATAGCACTGCGCACGCGATCTTTACTTTCCCGCACAGCAGTTTCAGGCAGGCCCACGATGGTCAGTGATGGTAGGCCATTGGTGAGGTGAATTTCTACGCTCACGGCGGGTGCTTCGACACCGATTTGCGCGCGGCTATGAATAATAGCAAGGGACATAGATCCTCCTTGATCTGATGTAGGTAGAGCACAGCCTAATCCGTTAGGCGGGTGTAACTTTTAACTTAAGGTTGCTCTTGTTTGAGTTGTTCTTCAAGTGCAGCAACGGTGCTTTCTAACGCTTCTAAGCGTGCACGCGTACGTGCCAATACCACCATTTGGCTATCAAATTCTTCGCGGCTGACTAAATCCAGTTTACTGAATGTACTTTGGACTAAAGCTTTGAATTGAGCTTCGATTTCAGCGCGCGGCAATGGCAGCTCACTGCCCAATAAACGTCCGGCATGCGTGCTGAGACTGTCCAGTAAGGCTTTAGGCGGTAACATAATGGTATTCCTTGAAAATGATAGTTTCAGTTTAGCACGTCAGTGCAAATATGAATCTTTATCCCAGCTAAGAGAAACGCGACAATCGTGAGTATAATGCGCTTTAAGTGCTGTTGATTCTTGTTTGTGTAAAAGCATGTATTGTATTTGCAAGCGTGCTCAAATACTGTGTTTGGCAGCTGTGTAATGACATGTGCAGATGCGCGCCAACCACAATCTATTAAGCTTTAATAGGTTCACCAATGACTTGCAGGATAAGTCATTTACTTTCGGAGAGACCGTATGAAATTAGTTACCGCTATTATCAAACCTTTTAAGCTGGATGATGTGCGTGAAGCATTATCTGAAATTGGCGTGCAAGGTATTACTGTGACTGAAGTGAAAGGCTTTGGTCGTCAAAAAGGTCACACCGAACTGTACCGTGGCGCAGAGTATGTGGTGGATTTCTTACCGAAAGTGAAAATTGAAGTTGCGATTGGCGCAGCGCAGTTGGATCGTGTGATTGAGGCCATCAGTAAAGCAGCTAACACAGGTAAAATTGGTGACGGTAAAATCTTTGTGACCGCCCTTGAGCAAGCGGTGCGTATCCGTACCGGTGAGACGGGTTCTGACGCTATTTAATCGTTTTGAACCTGTTTTAAACTGATGTATTAAATCCTGCATATCGTGCAGTGATGAGACTAAGGCGTAGCCCGAAAAGGGGTTGCGCCTTAGTCTTTTTTACGCCTAAATATAGGCTCTGCGATGGGTAAGCAAGCTGTTTTTATAAAAATTAAAAAAGAATTTTTTCTCATGGTTATTTTCTTTTTATCACACTAGAATGCGCGCCCAATGCATCACAGTGATGATTCGCTGGCCGTTGTAATGCTGCTCCATCGTGGGCGCTGTCACCCAGCCGTACTGTGTAGGATGCATCCCCCAATTTTGGTCGCCAACATACGGCTGACTCGGTTTAAAACTATCTTGCTGAAGGCAGGCTTGAGGTTGATTATGTTTGATGATGAATTAGAACCCGAAGTATTAGATGTAAACGATGACAGTGATCTTGATGCTGAAGACATCAGTTTAGACGATGTGGAAGATAGCGAGGAAGTTGACGACAGCGAAGTGGATGATAGCGTTGACGATGGTTCAGATGCAATTGTGAAACCTGCGCGTGCTAAAGCAAAAACTGCGATTAATGAAGATGATTTGCCATCGGTCGAAGCGAAGAAAAAAGAACGTGATGCTTTAGCAAAAGCAATGGAAGAATTTTTAGCGCGTGGCGGTAAAGTGCAAGAAGTTGAAAACAAGATTGATGTGTGAATTACAGTATTAAGTGTAATGTGAGCGCAACAATCAAGTGCAGAGCAGCGTACTTGATTGTTGCGAACGCCGGTGACAGGCGTTTTAGTCTTTCAGAGCTTTGTAGCGCTCATTGAGTTCCATGCGAATCTCTCGACGTTGCTGAGCGTTGGCAAAGCGTCGAACTTCATGTTCAGTACTCGGGATCAGTTTCGGTACTTCTACAGTTTTACCATTGCCATCAATGGCGACCATGGTAAAAAAGCAGCTATTGGTGTGTCGCACCAGTTTTTCGTGAATGTTTTCCGTAATGACTTTGATGCCCACTTCAAGAGAGGTGCGGCCGGTGTAGTTGACTGAAGCTAAAAATGTGACCAGCTCACCCACATGAATAGGTTGACGGAAGGTCACTTGGTCCACCGACAGTGTGACCACATAACAACCTGCAAAACGGCTTGCACAGGCGTAGGCCACTTCATCTAAGTATTTTAATAGCGTTCCACCATGCACGTTACCAGAGAAGTTAGCCTTATCGGGCGTCATTAAAACGGTCATGCTCAGTGTTGGAGATCCGGGTACCATAGTGTTCTCTTATTGTTGAGGTCGGCTGCAGTAAAGTAGTCTGTTTAAAAAGCAATGCTACTTTACGCTGATATGCGTTAGCTTTCCAGCCACACATCGCGTACCCAGTGCCAAACACTTTCCCAGGTTTCATCGAGCATCTCTTGTGTCTGCTCATCCCAAGCAGAGACTTCGCCTTCTTCATCAACGGCGTAGTAGATCGGCGCGTCATAACACACGGGGACGAGATGGCGGGGTAAGCCAAGATCCCAAGCGTTTGCTGTGACTTCAGGTAAGTAGGTATGAGAATACGGATCGCTGGCAGTGACTGGCTCTAAGCGGCCATACACAACGTCACTGACAGTGAGCAAAAACTCGCGCAAGGCGAATGGAATATGAATCAAGATTTGCTCTTGAATCTCCACTAAGGTTTCTTCTTCAGGTAGTTCTAGCGCAACAGGAACAGGTTCATTGCGCTCACGCAGTTCATCGATGACTTCTTCCACAGTGTGTACTCTATGTGTTGCACGGCCGCGTTAAGTATCTGCAGCGCCGCTGTCGTAGCGTGCGCTGCAGATGCGCGTTATAGGATTAAGCGTTTTGTCGAATACCAGCGATTAACCAAGGTTGGTCTGCGCCATTTTTACGCTCCATTCTCCAGCTCTCACTGAAGCTCTCACCTTGATCAAAGCGTGACGTTTTCGCCACACCCAAGAAGGTGATGGTGGCTACCGTGATGTCGTTTTCTTCTTCCACACTATCGAGCTCCACACTGAGATCATCAATGTAAGTGGATTGCATGCCATCCCCTAAGCTGTTGCGCTCATTGGTCAGGAAGGTGAGCAGCTCAGGTGTAACAAACTCAGCAATGTGTTGCATTTCATTGGCATCCCAGTGCTGTTGTAGCGCATTGAAATGACCTTCTGCAGCTTGTAAGAAACTGGTTTCATTAAACCAAGCCGGTGCGTTAATCACAGGCTTGCTGGCCATAGCAGCCGGCGTGGTGCCGCCAAAGATATTCGGTGTTGGCGTATGTGCTTCACGTTGCAGTGGCGGGCCACCTGCAGTTGCTGCCTGAGGCATTTGACGGCGACGGCTGGCAATAAACTTAAAAATCACAAAAGCCAGCAGACCAAAAATCAGCATATCCATGATTTGTAGGCCTTCAAAACCACCGCTCATAAATAATGAAGCTAATAAACCACCCGCGGCGAGACCCATCAGCATACCGCCGAGGCCACCAAAGGCTGGTTTTGCACCTGCTGCTGCAGGTTGTTTAGCGGGTGCTGCAGCAGGTTTTTGTTGCTGCTGTTGTGCTGGACGCTGTTTCATTGCGCCAAATGATTTGCCACCGCCGAAACGGCGCGCGTCAGCGTCAAGGCTGAAGGTGAGACCTAAGCATAAAGCTAGAGCAATTGTGAGAAAGCGTTGCATAAAATGACCTTTTTATTGTCAGGTTAAGTGAATCAGCCTATGCCACTTAGCAAGGGTATAGACTGATGTATGAAGCCATGTTGCTGCTATATATTGTGGCAGTGCTGCATATCAGTCACGCCAGTTATACAGCTCTTTTTCTGAAATTTCGTGCATTAAAGTGACTTGCTGTTGATAGGCTTGCATTGAGTCCCAAATACGGCGGTTTAAATCACTTTTATCGGCTAGCTTTTCCAGTACTTTACTCGACTCTACTTGCATGGCTTGCAGTACTTCATCAGGGAAGCGGCGTAATTGTACGTTCGCAGACTTCAGTTCAGCTAAGGCGCGAGTGTTATTCCAAGTGTAGTCATCCAGCATATCCGCGTTACCAGCACGTGCGGCTTCAGTGACAATAGCTTGTAAGTCAGCGGGTAAGCTGTCCCAGGCTTCTTGGTTAATAATCATCTCGATAACCGCTTGGGGTTCTTGCCAGCCTGGGGAGTAATAGTATTTGGCCGCTTTATGTAAACCAAAAGCTAAGTCGTTAGAGGGGTTCACCCAGTCTGACGCATCAATGGCATTGGTTTGCAGTGCGGTGAACACTTCGCTGCCAGGCAAGTTGACTGTCGTGGCACCTAGGCCATCCAAAACTTCGCCACCTAAACCCGGCATACGAATTTTTAGACCTTTCATATCAGCTAAGCTGTTAATTTCTTTGTTAAACCAGCCGCCCATTTGCATGCCTGTGTTGCCAATGGCAAAGGGCTTAACACCAAAAGGCGCGTAGGTTTCTTCCCACAGTTTTTGGCCGCCACCTTTATGCAGCCAAGCGTTCATTTCAATGGCAGATAAACCAAAGGGTACAGAGGTGAAAAACTGTGCAGTGTCGGTCTTACCTTTCCAGTAATACGCTGCGCCATGACCCACTTGTGCGGTGCCACGGGACACGGCATCAAAGACTTCCATGTGCGGTACGAGTTCACCACCAGCGTAGACTTTAATGGTCAGGCGACCATCGCTCATGCTGTTGATACGCTCGGCCACACGCTCGGCTGAAGTGCCCAGTCCGGGGTAGTTTTTAGGCCAAGCAGTGACCATTTTCCAAGTGAACGTCTGCTGTGGGGCAGCGCTGGCCGAGTGAGTATCGGCTGCTTCTTCGTTACAGCCGACGAGGGCTAAGCATGCAGTTACTAAAGCTGCAAGAGTAAAACCGTGGCGACGCTGCATATCAGATCCTTGTTAAGGTGAATAAAAATTAAGATAAATTAGAGCGGTTGCAGTTTAGCGTAGGCGACCATCAACCATTTAATACCGTCATTGACAAAGTTCACTTGCACACGTGCTTGAGCACCTGCACCTTCAAAGTTGAGAATAACACCTTCACCAAACACCGTATGTTGTACCAATTGGCCGAGTTTAAACTCTGTTTCTGGTACATTTTCGCCATTAAACAGGTTGCTGGACTGAGTTTGGCGGGTGCTTTGATAAGGACGGCTGACGCTGTTATTCATCCGCACTTCCTGCAAAAATTCAGCAGGAATCTCGCGCACAAAACGCGACACCTTATTATAGGTTTCAGCGCCATATAAGCGGCGCGTTTCTGCGCAGGTTATATACAGCTGGCGCATGGCGCGTGTGATGCCTACATAGGCTAGGCGGCGTTCTTCTTCTAAACGGCCGGGTTCTTCAAGGCTCATTTTGTGCGGGAACAAGCCTTCTTCCATACCGGCAATAAAGACAATGGGGAACTCCAGGCCTTTAGCACTGTGCAAAGTCATCAGTTGCACAGCTTCAGTGAACTCATCGGCTTGGGTATCGCCGGCTTCCAGCACCGCATGATCCAAAAAAGCCACTAAAGGTGGCAGGTCGTCATCGAGCGTTCCTTCGGCTTCAATACTGATATCCTCATCTTGAGTGAAGGTGCGCGCGGCACTGACCAGTTCTTCGAGGTTCTCTAAACGCGCTTGGCCTTTTTCGCCTTTCTCTTCTTTGTGATAAGTGATTAAACCTGAGTGCTCAATGACAATTTGTGTCATCGCATGCAGCGCACAATTGTGAGTTTGGATCGCCAATTG
>JAAZJF010000356.1 GCA_012800475.1 Gammaproteobacteria bacterium | reverse complement strand
GGGCTAAAGAAATTGGTGCCTCGGGGGAGAATCGAACTCCCACGTTGTTACCAACGGTGGATTTTGAATCCACTGCGTCTACCAATTCCGCCACCGAGGCATGGCGCGAGATTATAGAGAGGCTTTGTGGTTCGGTCAAATGATTTCGCATGGTCAGATGCAATTATTTCCGTTAAGCTTTGCTCCCTTCCATAAATGATCATGATTATGCGCGTTGCACACTTCCAATTTGACTTACCTGATGAGCTGATTGCTCGCTATCCATTGGCTGAGCGTCGTGCCAGTCGCTTATTAATGTTAGATGGCCCAAGCGGCGCTATAGCTCATCAACACTTTACTGATTTAATTGACTACTTACGCCCAGGCGACTTAATGGTGTTTAACAATACGCGAGTGATACCCGCGCGATTGTTTGCCAAAAAGCAAACCGGCGGAAAGCTAGAAGTACTGGTGGAGCGCGTGTTGGACACCCATCGCGTGCTGGCGCATGTACGTGCCAGCAAAGCGCCTAAAGTGGGTAGCACGATTGAGCTGGATGATGGCGCCCAGGCGACGTTATTAGCGCGCCATGACAGTCTTTTTGAATGGCAAATGAGTGAGCCTGTTTTACCTTTGCTTGAGCGTATTGGTCATATGCCGCTGCCACCTTATATGGAGCGCGAGGATGAGTTGGATGACCGCGAGCGCTATCAGACTGTCTATGCCGAGCATGCCGGTGCGGTAGCTGCGCCCACGGCTGGCTTGCACTTTGATGATCAGATGCTGGCCAATATTCGTGAATTAGGTGTCGAGACCGCTTTTGTTACCTTACATGTCGGCGCTGGAACCTTTCAGCCTGTACGCGTTGATACTTTGGAAGAGCATCAAATGCACCATGAGTGGTTGCAGGTGTCACAGGATGTGGTGGATGCGGTTGCTGCGTGTAAAGCGCGTGGTGGTCGAGTGATTGCAGTGGGTACGACCAGTGTGCGTTCATTAGAAAGTGCCGCGCAAGCCACCGGTGAGTTGCAAGCCTTTGCGGGTGAAACTGATATCTTTTTATACCCAGGGCGTCCATTTCATGTGGTGGATGCCTTGGTGACTAATTTTCATTTATCTGAATCGACTTTATTAATGCTGGTAGCGGCCTTTGCCGGCTACCCTGAAATTATGGATGCGTATCGCAGTGCAGTTGAGCACAAATACCGCTTCTTCAGTTATGGCGATGCCATGTTTATTACGCGCAATCCACAACCGCGCAGCCCTAAGGAGTGATGCATGTCTTTTATGCAGTTTGATTTATTAGCCACTGATGGTCGTGCGCGCCGTGGACGTTTAACTTTTCCACGCGGTGTTGTTGAAACCCCAGCATTTATGCCAGTGGGTACTTACGGCACAGTGAAAGGCATGTTGCCGCGCGATATTGAAGCCATTGGCGCGCATATGATTCTGGGTAATACGTTCCACTTATGGTTGCGTCCTGGCACTAAAGTGATTCAAGAACACGGCGATCTGCATAATTTTATGCAGTGGCAAGGCCCGATTTTAACTGACTCAGGTGGCTTCCAAGTCTTTAGCTTGGGTGCGATGCGCAAAATTAAGGAAGAGGGTGTGTACTTTTCTTCCCCAGTGGATGGCGCCAAAGTCTTTATGGGGCCTGAAGAGTCGATGCAAGTGCAGCGCGAGTTGGGTTCTGATGTGGTGATGATTTTTGATGAATGCACACCTTATCCAGCTGATGTGCCGACGGCAGAAAAATCGATGGAGCTGTCATTGCGCTGGGCTAAACGCTCGAAAATTGCTCATGGTGATAACCCCTCTGCTTTGTTCGGTATTGTGCAGGGCGGAATGCATGAAGAGTTACGTCTGCGTTCTTTAGAAGGGCTGTGTGAGATTGGCTTTGATGGTTTAGCCATTGGTGGTTTGTCAGTGGGTGAGCCTAAAGAAGATATGATTCGTATCTTGGATTTCTTGCCACCGCATATGCCACCCGAAAAGCCGCGCTATTTAATGGGCGTGGGCAAACCAGAAGATTTAGTTGAAGGTGTGCGTCGCGGAATTGATATGTTTGACTGCGTGATGCCCACGCGTAACGCCCGCAATGGTCATTTATTTATCGATACCGGTGTGATTAAAATCCGCAATGCCACGCATCGTCACGATGATTCGCCGCTGGATAGCGCCTGTGATTGCTATACCTGCCAGAACTTTAGCCGTGCTTATTTACATCATTTGGATAAATGCGGCGAGATGTTAGGTTGTATGCTTAACACCATACATAATCTGCGTCATTATCAACGTCTTATGGCGGGTTTACGAGAGGCTATCCAACAAGGTACATTGAGCGACTTTGTTGATGGGTTTTATGCGCGACG
>JAAZJF010000355.1 GCA_012800475.1 Gammaproteobacteria bacterium | reverse complement strand
GACGGTGCAGTGCTGTCAGATAACACATTGATTACAAATTTCATGGCCGATCATCACGCTAAATTTTGCAAAGTTTAGCAGATTAATAGCACGCTATCTGCTCACTCAAACGCAGCAATGCCACAACGCAGCACCTCTGCATGACGTACACACAAACTGCTTATGCACAAATATAGCTATACAAACCAAAATGTTACAGTATAACATTATAGGTTAATTGCTTTTATCGCTTGAAAGCATCTGTACTCATCCTTTTTGTTATAAGGTTTTAACATGCGGCTTATCAAACATCCCTTAACCTTAGCTATTAGTCTAGCTACGCTCTGTGCCCCTGCTGTATACGCGCAAAACACTGATAGCACGCAACTGCCCACTAGCATTATTAGCGCCAGCCCTTTAGCGCAAACCGCTACACAGATGGTCAGTGCTTCTGATGTACTTGAAGAGTCACAACTGCTCCTGCAACGCCAAGCCACATTAGGTGGCACCTTGGATCATATTCCTGGTGTGCGTGGTAGCTCCTTTGGTGCCGGCGCTAGTCGCCCAGTGATTCGTGGCATGGATGGAGCGCGCGTGCGTGTACTGTCTGATGGCGCAGATATGATGGATGCATCCACTTTAAGCGCAGATCACGCAGTGACGACTGAGCCACTGCTATTGGAACGTATTGAGGTGCTTAAAGGTCCAGCAACGCTGCTGTACGGTGGGGGTGCGATTGGCGGTGTAGTCAATCTGATTGATAAAAAAATCCCAACACAGCAGCCTGAAAATGGCCACCAAGTAGAGCTTGAATGGCAAGGCAATAGTGTTGCTAAAGAAAGCACAGCTGTAGCTGGAGCAACCCTAGGTTTAGGTGACTTTGCTCTACGGGTTGAAGGTTTAAAGCGTAATGCCGATCCCTATCGCTTGGCGGGCCATGAAGACGGCTCGCGCTCGAAAAAGCAAACTGGCTCCTATAATGACACTAGCACCGGCACCTTAGGTTTAAGCTGGATTGGCGATGCGGGTTATGTCGGTGTGGCCTACACCCGTCAAGCCAATGAGTACGGATTATTAGCTCATGAAGACGGCCATTGCCACACTCACGGACATGGCGCAACCTTGCATTGGCATTGCGGTAGTCACGGCGGTGCTGGACATACCCACGACCATGGTCATGGCACACCTTATATTGATATGGTGCAAAAACGCTGGGATCTACGCAGCGAATACAACAATCCTTTTGCAGGCTTTAGCCTAGCGAAAGTGCGTCTATCGCACAGCGATTATCAACACGAAGAAATCGAAGGCACCACAGTTGCCACCCGCTTTGATAATAAAGCCACTGACGCACGACTGGAGTTAACACATGAGCCAGTGTTTGGCTGGCGCGGTACTCTAGGCGGACAAGCTCATCGCCGTAATTTTAAAGCTGCAGGCGAGGAAGCTTATGTGCCAGCGACGCTCACTAAAAATAACGGCGTATTTATTTTAGAAGAATACCAGTGGAACGCGTTACGTTACGAGTTGGGCTTGCGCCATGAGTGGCAAAGCATTGATGTGCGCAAAGGTACGCAACCCAATAAAAACCATAACGCTACCTCAGCATCAATCGGTGCTGTGTGGGCTTTTTCCGATGAGTACAATATTGGTGCATCCTTCTCTCGCTCACAGCGCTTGCCTGTTGCAGAAGAGCTGTACGCTTTTGGTCCACACGCAGCCAGTCGCACAATTGAAGTGGGCAATCCAAGTCTGAAAAAAGAAACCTCGCACAATATTGATTTAACCCTACGTAAACACTTAGGCGCGCTAACGTACAGCTTGAGCATCTATCAAAATCGTATCAATGACTATATTTATGGTGTAGATACAGGACAGCGTCCCGGAGCCGATTACCGTGTGATCAATTACGAGCAAGCCAACGCGGTGTTTCGTGGCGTGGAAGGTGAATTGGCTTATCAATTTAATAGCGGCTTAACCAGCACTCTATTAGCTGATCATGTGCGCGGTAAGTTGCGTGGCAAAGGCGGTGATTTAGCGCGTGTGCCAGCAGATCGTGTGGGTTTGCGAGTACAACAAGTATTCACCTCAGCACTGGAAGGTCAAGTTGAATTGTGGCGCGTGCAGCAGCAAAGCCATATTGCTGATTTCGAAACTAAAACATCAGGCTACAACCTACTTGGCGCAGCACTTACTTACCAAGGCCAATTATCAAGCAGTGATTACACCTTGTATTTGCGTGCCGATAACTTGCTCAATGTAAAAGCGCGAGAGCACACATCATTTATCAAAGATGACGTGCAACTGCCCGGCAGAAACCTGACTGCGGGGGTTAAATTTAGTTTTTAAACAATAGTCATAGGGTATGCGCAGCAACATTTGCGCATACCCTATCTCATGCAAAAACTCACACTCCACCCAAGCCTGATAGACTATGGGACATACTTGTTATGTGTTTATAGGAGTCAACCTTGGACCACACCAACTTCCCCGAAGCTCAAAGCATCGAGCAACTGCGCCAAAACATCGCCACCATACAAGCACGTATTGACCAAGCCTGTGCTGATGCTGGACGTGACCCTCAAGAGGTGCGTTTACTGCCTGTGAGTAAAACTCACCCTGCTGACTATTTACGCCTGGCCTACGCTGCTGGTTGCCGTATGCTCGGTGAAAATAAAGTCCAAGAAGCCCACCAAAAATGGCAAGAACTTGAAGATTTAACTGATCTTAAATGGAGCGTGATTGGCCATCTGCAAACCAACAAAGCCAAATATGTTGCGCGCTTTGCCAGTGAGTTTCATGCCCTCGATAGCCTGCGTCTTGCCCAAGCTCTAGATCAGCGTCTGACCATCGAAGATCGCTACCTCGATGTGCTGGTACAGATCAACACGTCAGGCGAAGAGAGCAAATATGGCATTGACCCTGAGCAAGCGCCAGAGCTGATTGCCCAACTGGCACAATTTAGCCGACTGCGTGTGCGTGGTTTAATGACCTTAGCCATGAACTCCACCGACCGTGAAGCCGTACGCGGCTGCTTTGTGCAGTTGCGCGAATTGCGCGATGAATTACAAGTTCAAGCGCCTGAGGGCATGCAGCTCACTGAACTATCCATGGGCATGTCGGGGGATTTTGAATTAGCCATTGCTGAAGGCGCAACCATTGTGCGCATTGGCCAAGCGATTTTTGGTGCTCGCGAGCAACCGGACAGTTATTACTGGCCTTCGTAACGACCCGTAATGCATCTGCTGGGCTATGTATTTATTATTCTGAATACATAGCCACTTTTTACTATTCACACAGCTCTACCCTGACTGCTCCCCCCATAATAATGACTGCCTGTAACATAAAAATGCTGCAGATAGTTGTATAGGCCGCATTAT
>JAAZJF010000354.1 GCA_012800475.1 Gammaproteobacteria bacterium | reverse complement strand
TCTGAATGATGCTCTGACCAATGGTTTACTTAGCGGAATTGATCAGCTGGCTGCTGCTGGTGTTCCCGGGTTTCCTAGCATGGCAAGCTTAGGTATTAATTATACGAATGAAGGTCTGATGATCCCTCGTGGACGAGACAACAAAGCCCGTGATAGTGGGCAGTGGGGTACTGCTTTCCGTTGGCTCGGTGATAATACCGAGTACGGTGCTTACTTTATGAACTATCACAGCCGTACACCGTTTCTCAGTATGCAAAATACTCAAATGGATATGGCTATGCTGGGTAAAATAAATGCTGCAAGCAATGCTGTCGGTAGCATTCTTGGCCCACAAGCCGCTTCGCTTGGCGGAGCTGCAACGCTAGTGGGTAATGGTAATTACTTTATGGATTACCCTGAAGATATTCGTCTCTATGGCTTAAGCTTCTCGACGACGTTGCCTACAGGCACTGCATGGCAGGGCGAGATCAGTTACCGCCCAAATATGCCCGTGCAAATCAACACTCAAGATATGACTTTGAAACTAGCCACAGGTATTGGAGGTTCAGTTGCTGCAGGTGATTTTGCTGGTGCTTTAGCCCAAGGTGGTAAATTCCATCGCGGTTATGACCGTAAAGAAGTCACTCAGATTCAAACCACTTTTACGCACTTCTTTGATCAAGTGCTCGGTGCGAGCCGAGGTACTGTTGTAGGTGAAGTCGGCTGGACGCATGTGGGTGGCTTGGGTGGCACACGTTATGGACGTGATGCTGTGTTTGGTTCGCCAGAAAGTATCATTCCTGATGATCCGTCAGCAGCGCAAGTGCATGGCTGGCATGGCTTTGTCACCAAAAACTCATGGGGTTACCGTGTGCGCGGTATCTTAGATTACAGCAGCGCCTTTGCTGGTGTGAACTTGCACCCCAACGTTGCGTTCTCTCATGACGTTGACGGTTATGGTCCCAATGGTCAGTTCAATGAAGGCTCTAAAGCTGTGAGCTTTGGCCTAGATGCAGACTATCAAAACACCTACACCGCAGGTCTGTCGTATACCAACTTCTTTGATGGTCGTTACAACACTTTAAAAGACCGTGACTTTGTCTCACTGAGCTTTGGTATGAACTTTTAATGCAGGTGCACAGTGCTGGTCGGCAAGGCCGCACTGTGCACTGTGTGTCTCCCCAATTCTTGACTCTTAGGAAGACTAAAATAATGAAGAAAAATAAGACTCTATTACATACTGGCGCAGCATTTGTATTGTCGTTGTTTGCGGCCAGTGTGATGGCTGCTGTTTCCGCTGATGAAGCAGCAAAGCTAGGCGCAACTTTAACTCCAGTGGGCGCAGAAAAAGCAGGTAACGCTGCAGGTACCATTCCAGCTTGGACCGGTGGTCTAGCTAAGGATGCCGCTGCGGTGGATAGCAATGGTTTTTTAAGCAACCCGTTTGCCAATGAAAAACCGCTGTTTACTATTACCGCGCAAAACGTTGATCAATATAAAGATAATTTAACTCCAGGGCAGCAAGCGATGTTTAAGCGCTACCCTGATTCATATCGTATTCCTGTGTACACCACGCACCGCAGTGCTAACTTCCCAGCTGAAGTGTTGGAAGCGACTAAAACCAATGCGCTGAATACTAATATGGTGCAAAACGGTAATGGTTTAGAGCAGTTTCGAGTGGCTAACGCGTTCCCTATTCCAAAAAATGGTTTGGAAGTAATATGGAATCACATTACGCGTTACCGCGGTGGCAGTATCAAGCGAACTGTGACGCAAGCAACGCCACAAACCAATGGTTCTTACTCATTAGTGTACTTTGATGATGAGTTTGTGTTCCCCAGTAACCTGAAAGATTACGATGCCAGCAAGCCGAGCAACGTGTTGTTCTACTTTAAGCAGCGCGTTACAGCGCCGTCGCGTTTAGCGGGTAACGTATTGTTAGTACACGAGACTCTGGACCAAATTAAAGAGCCGCGTATGGCGTGGTTGTATAACGCAGGTCAGCGTCGTGTGCGTCGTGCGCCGCAGGTGTCCTACGATGGTCCGGGTACTGCAGCAGATGGTTTGCGCACCTCTGATAACCTCGATATGTACAACGGTGCACCTGATCGCTATGAGTGGCAGTTGCATGGCAAAAAAGAAATCTATATTCCCTATAACAACTACGAATTAGATTCGCCTAAGCTTAAATATGACGACATCATTAAAGCAGGTCACATCAACCAAGATTTGACCCGCTATGAATTGCACCGTGTATGGCATGTGACCGCAACCCTGAAAGCGGGGGAGCGTCATATTTATGCCAAGCGTGATTTTTATATTGATGAGGATACTTGGCAGGCCGCACAAATCGATCATTACGATGGCCGTGGTAACTTATGGCGTGTTGCTGAAGCGCACTCAGTGCATTACTACAACAAACAAGTGCCTTGGTATTCAGTGGAAACCCTATATGACCTGCAATCAGGTCGCTACTTGGCATTGGGTATGAATAATGAAGAAAAACGCTCATATGAGTTTGGTGCTGATGCATCTTCCAATGAGTTTACGCCTGCAGCCTTGCGCCGTGCGGGTGTGCGTTAAGCTGCTTATTTAGATATTAAGAGTGCTTGTTGCAAGCACTCTGCAGTTTTAAATTAAAGCCAAGCCTGAGTGCTTGGCTTTTTTGTGAGTGTGCATTGCTAGGTTTTATAGGCAAAAAAAGACCCGCACATGTGCGGGTCTAAAACCGTGTTTAGCCTGATGAGGAGATAACTTAAAAAACCGACCTGTTGGTTT
>JAAZJF010000001.1 GCA_012800475.1 Gammaproteobacteria bacterium | reverse complement strand
CGAAACGGCTTTCGATATTAAGACGCTTCAAAAGGTCTGCAATTTGTGGCCCGCCACCATGGACCACAACAGGGTTGATACCCACGGCTTTCATTAAGACGATATCGCGAGCAAAACCAGTTTTGAGCTCTTCGCTCTCCATGGCGTTGCCACCGTATTTGATGACTAATGTCTTGCCAACAAAACGACGAATATAAGGAAGCGCCTCGGATAGAACCTCGGCAACATGGACAGCATCAGCGCGCTTTAAACTCATTTGGATGGGCTCCTTAATTAAAACGGTAAGTCGAGGTCGGGCACAAGTGCCAGCAATTGCTCACGGAATAATGTTTGGATCTTTGCAAGATCCTCAGGCGTTTCGCCTTCAAAACGCAAGACCAGCATCGGCGTGGTATTCGACGCACGTACTAAACCCCAGCTTTTGGGGAAGTCGGCGCGCACGCCGTCTAGCGTGGTGAGGCTGGCGGCGCCCCATTGCCCGTCACTTTGTAAGCGCTCAATGATCTGGAATTTATTTTCTTCCGTCACTTCAATATTGATTTCTGGTGTGGATAAGTTCACTGGAAAATCTGCGAACATGGCATCAGCATCACGCTCATCTTTGCTGAGGATTTCCAGTAAACGTGCTGCACTGTAGATACCATCATCAAAACCAAACCAGCGCTCTTTAAAGAACACATGCCCACTCATTTCACCGGCTAATAATGCACCTGTTTCACGCATTTTGGCTTTGATTAACGAGTGGCCGGTTTTCCACATGATGGGGTTGCCACCGTTTTCGCTGATCACAGTCGCTAAGCGACGGGTGCATTTCACGTCAAAAATAACATCAGCACCGGGGTTGCGTGCCAATACATCTTGAGCAAATAGCATCATTAAATGATCAGAAAAGATAATGCGTCCACTGTTGGTGACAACGCCAACACGGTCAGCATCACCATCAAAGGCGATACCAATATCGGCCTGTTGGGCTTTAACGCTGGCAATCAACTCTTGCAGGTTTTCGGCTTTACCGGGGTCAGGGTGGTGATTGGGGAAGGTGCCGTCAACATCGCAATACAGCGGGATAATAGTGCAGCCTAAAGCTTCGAGTACCTGTGGGCCAATCACGCCACCGACACCGTTACCGCAATCAACGACCACACGTAAGGGGCGAGCGAGTTTGATATCGCCAACAATGTGTTGCAAGTAGCGCTCTAGCATCTCAACTTCAACTAAGCTGCCATGGCCGCTGTGCAGGTCGTTACTGATGATGCGCGTGTGCAGCGCGGTGATGCGCTCGTTGGCTAGCGTTTCGCCCGCCAGTACGATTTTAAAGCCGTTGTAGTCCGGTGGGTTGTGACTGCCGGTGACCATCACGCCCGTTGTGGCTTCAAGCATGTTGGTGGCAAAATACAGTACAGGCGTTGGCACCATACCCAAATCAGTCACATTGCAGCCGCTTTGACGTAGACCTTGAATCAGCGCTTGTATCATCGCAGGGCCTGATAAGCGCCCGTCACGTCCCACCACAACATTGTGCTCACCTTTGGCGATGCTTTCTGCGCCAACGGCACGGCCAATCCAGTAAGCGGTGTCAGCCGTTAAGGTTTGATCGATAATGCCGCGAATATCGTAAGCGCGAAAAATACCGGCGGGCACGGCTTGTGCGCTGCTGTCGCTGAGCGTTACAGCTGAGGTTTGAGTATTCAAAATACGAATGTCCTGAGTTGGGTAAAGTGAGTTGACGCAGTGTAAGTCCGTTTATTGCTTGCCTGTGTGGCCAAAACCACCTTGTGCACGCTCGCTTTCAACAAAACTGTCGGTGATCTCCAGTTGTGCTTGGAGTACCGGTACCAAAATCAATTGAGCAATGCGATCACCCGGCGCAATAGTAAAGCTGCTGTCACCACGGTTCCAGCAGGATACTTGCAGTTGGCCTTGGTAATCAGAGTCGATTAAACCCACTAAGTTGCCTAGCACGATGCCATGTTTATGACCTAAGCCGGAACGCGGCAAAATCATCGCAGCTAGGCCTGGATCAGCAATATAAATGGCTAAGCCAGTGGGGATCAGCACCGTTTGACCAGGCTCGATCTGCAACTCTTGTGTCAGCATCGCACGTAAATCAAGACCTGCAGAGCCCGTTGTTGCGTACTCTGGCAGTGGAAACTCTGTGCCAAGGCGAGAGTCGAGGATTTGAGCTTGAATACGGCGCATAATTAAACCTTGTTGAAGTGGGTGGTAATAAAAGTGATCAGTTGACGCGCAATTTTACTTTTGCTGGTCTGGGCAAACGAAGTTTGCTGCTGCTGGCGGTCAATCACTGTCAGTGCGTTATCGTCACTGTTAAAGCCAATATCGGTATTGGCCACATCGTTGGCAACAATTAAATCCAGATTTTTATCACGCAGTTTACCGGCTGCATACTCCAGTAAGTTTTGCGTTTCAGCTGCAAAGCCAACACTAAAAGGGCGATCAGCACGCTTGGCAATCGTTGCGAGAATATCGGGGTTGCGAATCATTTTGAGCGTCATGCCATCGACGCTGTTCGGATCTTTTTTCAGCTTATGCTCAGCACTGGCTTCGGGACGGTAATCAGCGACCGCTGCGGCGGCAATTAAAATATCGCAGGGCATGGCCGCTTCACAGGCCGCGAGCATATCGCGTGCGCTGTTGACGTTAATGCGCTCCACACGATCGGGTGTGGATAAGTGCACAGGTCCGCTGATTAAAGTGACGCGTGCCCCAGCTTCAGCTGCAGCTTCGGCCAAACTAAAGCCCATTTTTCCTGAGCTGTGATTGGTGATGTAGCGCACTGGATCAATATCTTCGCGGGTCGGCCCAGCAGTGATCACCACATGCTTACCCGTCAGCGCTTGATGAGCAAACAGGTCGGCGGCGTTTTGCGCTAAGAGTTCAGGCTCCAGCATGCGGCCTAAACCTATATCACCACAGGCTTGGATACCCGCACCCGGGCCCAGCAGTTTAAAGCCACGCTGATTAAGAATTTCGGCATTGGCTTGTGTCGCACTGTCCGCCCACATGGCTTGATTCATCGCAGGGGCTAATGCAATAGGTGCATCCGTTGCCAGAACCAGAGTGGTGAGCAAATCATTCGCTGAGCCTTGTACCAGACGTGACATCAGGTCTGCGGTGCAAGGTGCAATCAAGACCAGATCAGCCCAGCGGGCTAATTCAATATGCCCCATGCCTGCTTCTGCTTTTGGATCCAGTAAGTCAGTGTGCACAGGGTTACCGGATAAGGCTTGTAGGGTGAGCGGGGTAATAAACTCGCGTGCACCGCGGGTCATCACTACATGCACATCGGCACCTAAATCACCTAAACGGCGCACCAGTTCTGCGCTTTTATAGGCAGCAATACCGCCGCCAATGCCAACAATAATGCGTTTTTGAAACAGCCTTTGCATGGGTTTGCCTGTTGTCTGAAGTTGTATTTAAAATGGCGACAATGGCCAATTTGAAAATCTTGTCTAAGATAACATAGCCGTTGTTAGAGCGGCAGTGGCTGATCCATAAGGATGAAGCCAGCAGCTGCGCGCTGTAAAACAGTGCGCATGGATGATAAGGAGTTCGTCTATGAGTATGCAAAGTTGGCCGATTAATGAGCGGCCGCGTGAGCGCTTGTTGGAATATGGCGTGGGCGCATTATCGGATGCTGAGTTGCTCGCTATTTTTTTACGCACTGGTGTACGTGGTCGTAATGCTGTGGATTTAGCCCGTGATTTATTAGGCGCCTTTGGTGGTTTGCGGCAATTGCTGGAAGCCGATCAAAGCAGCTTTACCAGTCATCCAGGTTTGGGACCGGCAAAATATTCGCAGTTACAAGCTGTGTTGGAGATGGGGCGGCGTCATTTGGCGGCCAGTATTCAACGTCAGTCCGCCTTAGAAAGTCCGCAAGCAGTGCGTGATTTTCTTAAAGCTAAGCTGCGCCATGAGTTGCATGAGGTGTTCGCGTGTTTGTTTTTAGACACCAAACATCGCGTTCTGGCCTTTGAGATTTTATTTTATGGCACTATTGATGGTGCCAGTGTGTATCCGCGGCAGGTGGTTAAGCGCGCTTTAGCTAATAATGCAGCAGCACTTATTTTAACGCACAATCACCCCAGTGGTATTGCTGAACCCAGCCAAGCCGATAAGGTTTTAACAGAACGCCTCAAAGAGGCGCTGGCGCTGGTTGATGTGCGTGTTTTAGATCACTTTATTGTGGGTGATGGCGAGCCATTATCGATGGTCGAAAATGGCTGGATGTGATCTAAAACGCTCAACAGTGTCAGGGTTAAAAGCTGTGCGTTCCTTGATTCGTAAACGGCTTTCTGTTATAAAGCACGGCTCGATTCTAAGAGAACCGGATTAGCACTATATTTAGTGTTGCTGTTGTTCCTTAGTTAAGTCTGGGTAATAATATGCAGGTTATAAAAACCGTCATGTTTTTAACGACCTACGAATCCAACTACGTTTTAAAGCAGCCAACCCATGCTGGGTTGAGCATGTGGTTTATGAGGGCTGAGATATGTCAAAAGTTTGTCAAGTAACCGGTAAGGGTCCGGTTACAGGGAACAAAATTTCCCACGCTAACAACAAAACCCGTCGCCGTTTCCTGCCAAACTTGCAGCATCACCGTTTTTGGGTAGAAACCGAAAACCGTTTTGTACGTTTACGTTTATCTGCAAAAGGTATGCGCGTGATTGATAAGCGCGGAATCGACACAGTACTCGCTGAGCTTCGTGCTCGCGGCCTAAAGGTTTAAGGGGAACATCATGCGTGATTTAATCCGTTTAGTGTCAAGTGCTGGTACAGGTCACTTCTACACTACAGATAAGAACAAGCGTACTACGCCTGACAAACTGGAAATCAAAAAATTTGATCCAGTTATCCGTAAGCATGTGATTTACAAGGAAGGTAAAATCAAGTAATTGATTGCACCTTTTGTGTATAAAAAACCCGCTTTATGCGGGTTTTTTATTGCCTAGAAATTTGTTTGTGGGCTGCAAGGATGCTGGAGCCTGCGAGAGCTGTATGCGACACTGAGCCTATGAGAGTGTCTTGAGTGTTGAGGCATTTATATTTCGCAACTCTAGGCTTTATACTGCGAGCTATTGAACAATGTGATTGGAGAGTGTGATGTTATTACGTGGGCTGAGTTGGCTGGTGGCGTTCCAGTTGATGGGAACAGCACTGAACGTACTTTTTTTCCCAGTTATACCAAGCCCGATCATTGGTTTAGTGTTGCTGTTTGGCTATTTGATGCTGCGCGGTGAGGTCAATGAGCCGATTAATGAGGCCGCCTCCAGCTTATTGCGTTATCTACCCTTGCTGCTTGTCCCTCCAGCCATTGGAGTCATGGCACACGTGGCAGATATTAAAGCTGATTTTTGGGCGATTACCGGTTCTCTAGTGATTTCACTCTTGGTATCCATGGTCTTTATTGGTTGGTTAATGCAGGTCTTGATCAACCGTCAAGCACGCAATAAGGAGGATGTATGAGTTTGCAGTGGCACGCGGCTATGGATGCCGTGACTCATCATCCTTTATTTTTTGTGGGTTTAACTTTGGGCGTTTATCAATTGGCTGTTGCGGCCTACGACAAGACACGCTGGATTTTCTTGCAGCCCTTGTTGATTTCAATGGTGGTGTTGATTTCGATCTTGCTGGCGTTGGACATTGATTATGCTGCATACAAGCAAGGCACTGAGCTGCTCACCTTGATTTTAGGGCCCGCAACTGTGGCCTTAGCGGTACCCCTATATTTGAATATACGGCGAGTACGTCAGGTGCTGTGGCCGACGTTAATTACGCTATTTGTCGGTGGTTTATTTGCGACCATTTTAGGCGTGGCCTTAGCGTGGCTGTTTGGCGCCGAAACGATGATTTTAAAAACCATTGCGCCCAAGTCGGTGACTTCACCGATTGCCATGTTGGTGGCTGAAGAAATTGGTGGTGCGGCGTCTTTGGCCGCGGTTTTTGTGATGATTACTGGAATCGTGGGTGCGATGTTTGGTTTTGAGTTATTGCGTATTTTACGTATCACCAATCCGGCTGCGCAAGGCATGGCGTTGGGCATTATTGCGCATGGTATCGGTACGGCGCGTGCTTTGCAGGAGAGCGAAGAGGCGGGTGCCTTTGCTGCATTGGCCATGAGTGTGATGGGTGTGTTGACTGCGGTATTAATGCCGCTCGCTGTCGCGCTGATTGCTTAAGGCTTGGCATGATATCATGGCTAAAAATTGTCTAAGGTTGAACCTATTATGAAGTCCCCATTACCTGCGTTTGCCCAAGCCCCTGTATTGGTGGTGGGTGATGTTATGTTGGATCGCTATTGGTACGGCACCACCTCACGGATCTCTCCAGAAGCACCGGTGCCGGTGGTTAAAGTGACTCGTACCGAAGATCGTCCCGGTGGTGCGGCCAATGTGGCGTTGAATATTGCGGCTTTAGGCGCACCGGTGCAGTTGATTGGTGTGACAGGTGCTGATGAAGCGGCTGACGCACTGACTGAGCAGTTGCATTCTGTGGGGGTTGATACGCATTTTCAGCGTATTAGCGGTCAGCCCACCATTGTTAAGTTGCGCGCTATGAGCCGTCAGCAACAATTGTTGCGGATGGATTTTGAAGAGCGGTTTAATACTGATACTGCGGCTGTATTGGCGGCGGTAGAGCAGGTATTGGACAGTGTGAAAGTGATGGTTTTGTCAGATTATGGCAAAGGCACATTGCTCAATCATCAAGCTTTGTTACAAGCGGCTAAGCAACGCGGTGTGGCTGTGCTGGCTGATCCTAAGGGAGTCGATTTTTCGATTTACCGTGGTGCAACCTTACTGACACCCAATTTAGCTGAGTTCGAAGCTGTGGTGGGACATTGCGCAGATGAAGCTCAATTGATGCAACGTGGCATGGCGATGCTGCAGGAGTTGGAGTTGGAAGCGCTGCTGATTACACGCGGCGAGCAAGGTATGACGTTATTGCGTCACGGCGTTGCTGCGGTACATTTACCTGCGCGTGCGCGTGAAGTTTTTGATGTGACAGGTGCTGGGGATACCGTGATTTCAACGATGGCCGCAGCGCTTGCAGCCGGTGAAGATTTGCCGCAGGCGATGACACTGGCGAATTTAGCCGCGGGTATTGTGGTTGGTAAGTTGGGGACTGCAACCATCAGTGCGCCTGAGTTACGCCGCGCCTTACAGCGTGAAGATGGTGCTGAGCGCGGAGTGCTGAGTTTGCAGCAGCTGCAGGCCGCTGTGGAGGATGCTAAGGCGCAAGGTGAGCGTGTAGTGTTCACCAATGGATGTTTTGATATTTTGCATGCCGGGCATGTGAGTTATTTAGAGCAGGCACGTGAGCAGGGTGATCGATTGATTGTTGCCGTCAATGGTGACGCATCGGTGACGCGCTTAAAAGGCCCAGGACGACCGATTAACTCAGTGGACCGCCGTATGGCCGTGCTAGCGGGCTTAGGCGCTGTGGATTGGGTGGTCAGCTTCACTGCAGATACGCCTGAGAGTCTGATTACCTTACTGCAGCCGGATATTTTGGTGAAAGGTGGTGATTATGGAGTGGATCAGGTCGTCGGCGCAGACTTGGTCTATGCCTATGGTGGTGAAGTGCGGGTACTGGGTTTAGTGGAAAACAGCTCCACCACTGCCATTGTGGAAAAAATACGCAGCAAGTAACACAAGGCGGCCGTGTTACAACCGCTGGATGAGTCAAACACTCATCCAGCGGTGCAGTTTTAGCTTGGGTGACTGAGCAGCTGCGCTAAGCATGCGACGTTCGCCTGCAAATGCTTGGGATTGATGGTGCCGACAATGGCACTGGCTGTAGCTGGGTGCTGAAAAATCATAGCAAAGCTGGCTTGTATGGGGTCAATGCCCTCCGCCAAACACATATGACCGCTGGCTAAGGCTTTTTTAATTAAAATACCTTTATTGTGCTGCGCCGCATAATCCATCACTGGGAGCTCATCGCGCTCATTGAAGTTATAAGTCACCATCGCGCAGTCACCCTGTTCCAGCGCTAGAATCCCACCTTCAGCTGTTTTTCCAGAAAAACCAAAACCACCGATTTTACCTTCTTGCTTGAGTGCAGCGAGAGTGCCGTAGACTTCTTCGTGTTGCAAAATAGCCACATCGTCGCCGTTAGAGTGCACTAACACCAATTCAATATGATCAGTGCGCAGGCGTTGCAAGCTGCGGTCTACGGAAAAACGGGTGTGAGCAGCAGAGAAATCAAAGGCTGATTCACCTGCAACAAACTCTTCGCCAACTTTGCTGACAATCACCCAGTCTTGGCGCTGGCCTTGAAGTAAATAACCGAGGCGTTCCTCACTGATACCGTAAGCGGGTGCGGTGTCGAGTAAGTTGATGCCCAGTTCGCGCGCTTGATTGATCAGTGCGAGCGCCTGAGTGTCATCTGGGATGGTAAAACTATTGGGGTATTTAACGCCTTGGTCTCTACCGAGTTTGACCGTACCTAAGCCCAGCGGGGAAACATGCAGCCCTGTCTGTCCCAGTGGGCGGTGAAAATCATGCAGGGTCATTAAATAGAGTCTCCCAAATAGGTTGTGCCAAGCTTGGACGGGGTAGCCCAGCATAGCTTTGTGGCGCGCTTGGCTGAATGCCATCACGCTGTAATGCAGTCAGGACGCGGTCACTGAAGTCAGGCGCTAACGCCAATTTGGTCGGCCAGCCAACGAGCAGGCCTTTGTCTTCACTGATAAAGGCATTATCGGGGCGCGTGAGGCCTGACTGCACCGGCTCAGCGCGGTCGACCCGTAGGGTGGCCCACTGTATAGCCGTTTGATCAATCCAAGGCAGCAGTTGGGCTATTTCTGCTTGCGCTGCAGCGATCTGTTGCTCAGCTGAACGAGCCACGCCGTCAGCTTCCGCAAGGTTGCCGCCCAAGTACCACACCCATTGGCCGTCAGCAGCAGGGTGGGTGGTAATGGTGACACGCGGCTTGCTGCCACCGCCAAGGCAATGTGCATACAGTGGTAAGACAGCAGCACCCTTGGCCAGTACCATATGCAATGGGCGCAATTGTTGCTCAGGCTTTTTAAATGCAAAGGCCTGTAATATATCTTGATTGCCACTGCCTGCACACAACACCACGCGCTGCGCACGAATAGTGTAATCATCCGCTTGTACGCCGACCAGTTGCTGGTTTTCATATACTGGGGTGATCTGTTGAGCCTGCAACAGACTGTCGCCGGCTAAATCCGCTAAACGCTGGACTAAGCTGGGCACATCCAGCACCAGTTCGGCTAAACGATAGACACGGCCTTTAAAATCCTTGTGTTGCAATGCCGCTGGCAAGTGCGCACCTTTCACTTGATCGACACGGCCCCGCATGGCTTTACTAGCAAAAAAGCTGGTGAGGTTGCCGGCAATGGAGCCCGGCGACCACAAGTAGTGCGCATCAGAGAGCAGGCGTACTCCGCTTAAATTGACGTCGCCTTGGCCGTTGAGCGCACAACGCCAGCGCTCTGGCATCTCGGCAATGGCTTCGGATGAACCGGTTAGCGCACCATGCAGTGCATATTTGGCACCGCCATGGATAATGCCTTGGGATTTAACGGACTGCCCACCCCCCAAGCTGTTGTGTTCGATCAGTAGCGTATTAAAGCCGCGCTGGCGCAATTGTGCATTGAGCCATAAGCCGGCAATGCCGCCGCCAATAATGGCAATATCGGTGTTTAAAGTGAGTGACATAGCCGCCTCTCGTTAAAAATATATCCGCAGTATAACCGAGCGCAGTATTATCGCTGCGCCTTTGCTAAACTTTGTGGTTATGAATAGAACACTTTATACCTTGCTGTTGTACCTTGCTGTGCCGGTGATTGCCGTGCGCTTGTGGTTGCGTTCGCGCAAAGCTCCGGCTTATGCGCAGCGCATTCGTGAGCGTTTTGGTTTTTCTTTGCCGCAATTTAAGCCGGGTGGTATTTGGTTGCATGCGGTTTCTGTGGGCGAAAGCATTGCGGCGGCGCCGTTGGTTAAAGCGCTGCAAGAGCAGTATCCCCATCTGCCGATTACCGTGACCTGCATGACGCCAACAGGCTCGCAGCGTATTCAGAGTTTATTTGCCGACCGCGTACAACACTGTTATTTGCCGTACGATTTACCTGGAGCATCCAAGCGGTTTTTTAAGCGTTTGCAGCCTCGTTTAGCCATAGTGATGGAAACTGAGTTGTGGCCCAACCATATCAATCAGTGCGCTCGCTTAGGTATTCCTGTGGTGCTGGCTAATGGACGTTTGTCGGCTCGTTCGGCACGCGGTTATGGACGTTTCCCGAAGTTGGTTGCACCCATGTTGCAGCAGATGAGCGCTTTAGCGGTGCAGAGCCAGACTGAAGCGCAGCGTTTTATTGATTTAGGTGCGCGGCCAGCAAGCGTTACGGTCACCGGTTCCATTAAATATGATTTGCGTGTCGCCGCTGAGTTGCCAGTCCAAGCCCAAACATTGCGTGAACAATGGCAGGCCTGTGAGCGTCCTGTATGGATTGCAGCCAGTACACATGCGGGTGAAGATGCGATTATTCTCGCGGCGCATCAGCAGCTATTAAAGCAATTCCCCCAGGCGTTATTGATTTTAGTGCCGCGTCATCCTGAGCGTTTTACTTCGGTGTATGCTTTATGTGTTGAGCATGGGTTGTCTGTGCAGCGTCGTTCCACTCAAGTGCCAGTCACGCCTGAGCAGCAGGTGTTGCTGGGCGATACAATGGGTGAGTTGATGCTTTTGTATGCAGTCGCCGATGTCGCTTTAGTGGGGGGCAGTTTAATTGAGCATGGCGGACATAATATGCTGGAGCCGATTGCTTTGGCTAAACCCACTTTGAGTGGTCCGCATTACTTTAATTTCCTAGAGATTGCCGAGCAACTGCGTGCCGCTGGCGCTTTAGATATTGTGGCTGACACATCAGAGTTGGCTGATGCGGTGGCGCAGTTGTGGAATGAACCTGCGCGCGTGCAAGCCATGTGCCGTGCTGGACAACAGGTGCTCGAGCGTAATCAAGGTGCTTTGCAGCGCTTATTGGATATTATCCAACAATATTGAGCGGCAATTTAATTTAAGTGTGTGTGCTGCGAGCCGCCAAATAGAGTGTGCTGATGTGCGCTACGACGAATTGCCGCTAGACCTTGGCCTAGCCCAGTATTAATCTAGTACCTATACCCAAATAACCTTGTTTTGCGCTGCTTTGAGCCGCGTCAAGACTTAGAGTTTAGCTGCCCGTAACCCTGTGGCAGCCTTCAGGAGAAGACAATGAGCAGCAGTGATCGCGTTATTATTTTTGATACAACCTTGCGTGATGGTGAGCAAAGCCCCGGCGCTTCGATGACCAAAGAAGAAAAGCTGCGCATTGCGAAAGCTTTAGAGCGCATGCGTGTAGACGTGATCGAAGCAGGCTTTGCGATTGCCAGTCCAGGTGATTTTGATGCGGTCAAAGCCATTGCTGACACCATTCAAGACAGCACCATTTGTAGCCTGTCACGCGCATTAGATGCGGATATTGAGCGTGCTGCGCAAGCCTTGGCTGGTGCGAACTCAGGCCGTATTCACACCTTTATCGCCACCAGCCCCATTCACATGCAACATAAACTGCGTATGCAGCCTGAGCAGGTGATGGAGCAGGCGGTACGCGCGATTAAAAAAGCACGTAATTTATGTGCCGATGTTGAGTTTTCCTGTGAAGATGCTGGGCGTTCAGACATTGATTTTCTCTGCCGCATTGTTGAAGCGGCGATTGCTGCAGGTGCGCGCACCATTAATATTCCGGACACCGTGGGCTACTCCATTCCCCATGAGTACGCTAACTTAATCCGTGATTTGATCAATCGTGTACCCAATGCCGATCAAGCGATTTTCTCCGTGCATTGTCATAATGACTTAGGTTTAGCGGTAGCGAACTCCTTGGCCGCAGTGGTGGCCGGTGCCCGTCAGGTTGAGTGCACGATTAATGGTTTAGGTGAGCGCGCGGGTAATGCGGCGCTGGAAGAAATAGTGATGGCGATTAAAACCCGTCAAGATTTATTAGGCGTACACACGCAGATTGAAACGCCACATATCCTCAGCGTCTCGCGCATGGTCTCAGGTATTACGGGTTTCCCTGTGCAACCGAACAAAGCCATTGTCGGTGCGAATGCCTTTGCGCATGAGTCAGGTATTCACCAAGATGGTGTACTTAAACACCGTGAAACCTATGAAATCATGACTGCAGAAGATGTGGGCTGGCATGCCAATAAAATGGTGATGGGCAAACACTCAGGCCGCAGCGCATTCCGTAGCCGTTTATTGGAGCTGGGTATTGAGTTGGCCAGCGATACAGAACTCAACGCCGCTTTTGCACGTTTCAAAGATTTAGCTGATAAAAAGCATGAGATTTTTGATGAAGACTTGCAGGCGCTGGTGTCAGACACTTTGAACTCCGATGTGCCTGAGTTCTACAAACTGGTGAGTTTAGAAGTGGCCAGTAAAACGGGTGAAGTACCCCATGCGCATTTAGTGTTGAGTATTGATGGCCGTGAAGTGAGCGCCGACAGCCAAGGTTCAGGCCCTGTGGATGCGGCTTTCAAAGCCATTGAGAACGTTGCGCAATCGGGTGCAACCTTGCAGTTGTATTCAGTCAATGCCATTACACAAGGTACAGACTCGCAAGGTGAAGTCACCGTACGTTTGGAGCGCGGTGGACGCATTGTGAATGGTAATGGTGCAGATACCGATATTGTGATTGCTTCAGCTAAAGCGTATTTAAATGCACTGAACTTAATGCATTTAGGCGCTGATAAAGCACACCCACAGGTAGACGGTGTGTGAATACTGACGCTGCAGTGATGCAAGAGTATGAAGTGCGCCGGCAGGCCATGTTGCAGGCCATGCAGGTTGATGTGTGGCTGCCGCGTCAGTCATTGGTGCATGCCGCGCCGGCACGTGAGTACGTGCTTGACTGGCAAACCGTGGATGAAGTGGCAATTCAACCGACTGCACGGTCAGTGCAGCCACGTTCAGAGCCCACTGCAGCTCATGTTGCACCTGCAGTAGCGCCATCACCTACGCGCTCTGAAGCTCGTGTGTCGGTGCGTGATAAATTGGCGTTGACTGCACTTAAATCCAAAGTTAATCCTGCTGCACAGCACAGTGCGAGCCGTACAGCTGAGGTGGTGCCTACAGCGCCGCAGTCCACACCTGCTGCGCAAGTAGCAGCTGAGCCTATTCCGCGTTTTGCTTTGCAAATGTTGCGTGCCGATAACTGCTTGCTGCTGGTTGACTTACCCACGGGTGAAGCGTTTCAAAGCCGTGATCCGGATTATCAACTGCTTAAAGATATGCTGCGCGCGGCAGGCCTGAGTGATCAGCCGCGCTTTTTACGCCAAGGCACGCCCTTGGTGTGGCCGATTTTGCGCACTGGCAATTTGATGCGCAGTCAAAATGCAGCAGCTGCGCGTGCCTGCGTACGCGACTTGTTGAGCGTTGAACAACACAGTGAACCCACCGCCTGCATTTGGTTGGTGGGTCAGCAAGCGGTACGTTTTGGTAGTGACCAAGAAGATACACCATTGTACAGCGTGCAATCGTTTGCTGAGGGCGTACAACTTTGGAGTTTGCCCAGCTTAGAAACTGTGCTCGAACAGCCCTTATTGAAACGTGATATTTGGCGCAGTATGTGTGCGCATCAAGCTTTGTGGCAGGTGCACAATGACGGATAATATTCAATTTAGACGCATGCAAGCGGCTGACTTAGAGCAGGTGATTGCTCTTGAACAACAGGCTTTTTCGCATCCTTGGACGCTTAAGCTGTACGAGGATGCTTTAACCAGCTATGAATGTTGGGTGATGCTTGTCGATGGCCAGCATGTTGGCCATGGTGTGATCAGCCAAGTATTGGATGAGGCGCACTTACTCAATATTGCTATTGCGGTGGATCAGCAAGGTCGCGGCTTAGGTCTGCAGTTGTTGGAACATTTAATGTTACGTGCAACTGAGCGTGGTTGTGTGGAGTGCTTTTTAGAGCTGCGTGCATCCAATCAGTCTGCGTACCGTTTATACGAGCGCTTTGGCTTTAACGAAATAGGCCGGCGCCGCGACTATTATCCAGCCCCAGGTGGACATGAAGATGCACTGGTCATGGTCTGTACTTTATTTGCCGACTAGAGTGCAATTGTAAAAAAGTGTGACTGCAGTGCCGTGAGTTTTGTCAAAACTCAGATATTTGATTTCGTAACACGAGATAACAGAGGAAGCTATGCCTGAATTACAAGAGCTGTTTGATAATAACGTCCGCTGGTCTGAGTCAATCAAAAAAGATGATCCCACCTTTTTTGAGCAACTGGCCAAGCAGCAAGCACCCGAATACTTGTGGATTGGTTGTTCAGATGCGCGTGTTCCGGCTAATGAAATTGTCGGCATGTTGCCTGGTGATTTATTTGTGCACCGTAATGTGGGTAATGTGGTTTTACATACCGACTTGAACTGTTTGTCCGTGATTCAATATGCCGTTGACGTATTAAAGGTTAAACATATTTTAGTCACAGGCCACTACGGTTGCGGTGGTGTACGTGCAGCGATGCAAGATAAGCAAGTGGGCTTAACCGATGCGTGGTTGCGTGGTATTCGTGATTTGCATTATGAGCACTATGACGAACTGGCCCAACTCGCGACAGAAGAAGAGCGTGTTGACCGTTTGTGTGAGCTTAATGCCATTGAGCAGGTGGCTAATGTCAGCCATACCGCTATTGTGCAAAACGCGTGGCACCGCGGACAAAAGCTATCCATTTATGGCTGTGTGTACGGCATTAAAGATGGCTTGTGGAAGAACTTAGATGTAACGATCAAAGGGATTGATCAAGTGGCACCTCAGTACCGTTTGCGCAAGCGTGATTAACTCAACGCTATGCTGATAAACAAACGCCACCTGAGTCTATAAGGTGGCGTTGTTCATTGTGGGCTAAGCCGGTTTGCTTGCGGCCATTTGATAGGCTGTTTCTAGCGCAATATGGATGCTGCCCGTATCAATCTCGCCCGTGCCGGCCAGATCAAGCGCAGTACCATGATCCACAGAGGTGCGGATAATCGGCATCCCTAAAGTGATATTCACCGCTGAACCAAAACCGCGGTGCTTGAGCACGGGTAAGCCTTGGTCATGGTACATGGCTAAGACGGCATCACACTGTTTAAGGTGGTGCGGCGTAAACAAGGTATCAGCAGGCAGTGGGCCGACTAGATCCATGCCTTCTGCACGCAAGCGTTCTAAGGTCGGCTGAATAATATCCAATTCTTCGCGACCTAAGTGGCCATCTTCACCGGCATGCGGATTGAGTCCACAGACTAAAATGCGCGGCTTTTTAATCGCAAATTTTTGCTGTAAATCAGCGTTGAGAATACGCGTGATGGTTTCCACGCGCTCACTGGTGATCGCATCGGCTACATCGCGCAGTGGCAGGTGGGTGGTGACTAATGCAACACGTAAACCGTGCGTGGCGAGCATCATCACCACCTGAGGTGAATGTGTGAGCTCTTGTAGAAACTCGGTATGCCCTGAAAAGGGCACACCCGCATCATTAATGATGCCTTTATGCACGGGTGCGGTAATCATGGCGCTAAACACACCATCAAGACAGCCTTGGCCGGCACGTGTGAGCGTTTCTAAGACATGTTGAGCATTGGCCTGATTGAGCTCGCCGGCGACGGCAGGTTCATACAGAGGCGTATCCCACACATAAAGGCTGTCTGCTGGAGCAGGCTGATCAGGCCAAGCGCCAGGCTGTACATCGAGCAGCTCAACGTGTAAGCCGAGTAATGTTGCACGCTGACTCAGTAGCTCACGACTGGTGATCGCAATTACAGGGTAAGGCTGTGCTTCATGCGCTAACATTAAGCATAAGTCAGGACCAATACCGGCAGGCTCGCCCGCCGTTAAAGCAAAGCGCAAAGTCATAGGTCTTTAATCTCCACATAAGCTTCGTCACGAATTTGGCCCAACCACGTTTGTAACTCTTCATCGTATTTACGATTACGCAGTAAATTCAGTGCTTGTTGCTCGCGCATTTGCGCACTGCTGTCGGTGCTGCGGCGATCGAGTACTTGCAATACGTGCCAACCAAACTGACTGGCAAAGGGCTTGGAGAGCTGGCCGATATCAGTGCGAGCCATTTCTTCGCGAAACTCCGGCACAACAGAATTAGGATCAACCCAATTCATATCACCGCCGCTTAATGCAGAGCCTGGATCTTCAGAGAATTGCTTAGCGAGCGCGGCAAAGTCTTCGCCATTGTTTAAGCGCTCATACAGACGCTGGGCTAGTTTTTGTGTGGCTTCAGGGCTGCGAATTTCACTGGGTGTCAGCAAAATATGGCGTACATGCACTTCGTCACGGTAGGTTTCTTGGTCGCCACGTTTATCCAGCAGTTTGAGCATAATAATGCCACCTGCGGTACGCGTTGGTTCAGTCACCTGACCCACTTCCATTTGCCCAACAATACGGTCAAAAGGAGGGGGCAATTGTGCCGCACGACGCCAGCCCATATCACCGCCTTCGAGCGCGTTTTCACTGGCTGAATAGCGAATGGCTAATTGTGAGAAGTCGCCACCGTTCTCTAGATTGTTAACAATGCTGGCCACAGTTTTTTGTGCTGCTTCCAGCTCATCACTGGTAGCACCGTCTGGGACAGGCACTAAGATGTTCGCCAGCTCGTATTCTTCAGCCAGCTGCATTTTGCCTAAATCAGAGGCCAGGAAGTTTTGTACTTCTTGGTCAGTGACTTGAATGCGTTCAGTGACGCGGTATTGACGCACACGGCTGATAATCATCTCATGGCGAATTTGCTCCCGGGCTTCTTGCAGGCTTAAACCATCGTTAGCCAACGCTTGCTCAAATTCTGCTTGAGTTAAGCCATTGCGCTCAGCAATAGTGGCCATAGATGAGTTCAGTTCTTCATCATTGACACTAATACCTGAGCGTTCGGCAATTTGTAATTGAATGGCGTCAATGATCAAGCGGTCCATCACTTGCTGGCGCAAGACATCATCAGGCGGTACTTCAACGCCACGTTTACTGATGGTCTGTTGCACTTCTTTTAGACGTTTTTGGTACTGGCTGAGCATCACGACATCGTTATCAACGATAGCCGCGATGCGATCCAGTTGTTGCTCGGCTGCATGTGCAGTGCCCAGCAGCATGCTGCTCACTAGGACCAGCGCAGATAGGGGTTTAATAAGCATTGTCTTCACGCTCACGGTAGCCTTGGATGCCTTCATCGAGGAATGTCTCTACTTTGTTACCGGTTACACCACCTAAACCTTTTAAGATAATCTGCAGGAAGACCCCGTGATCACCTCGGCGGTTATCGAGTGGCGATACATTTCGTTCGTCGTAATCAACCCAATAGCGGCTGATTAAGCGTAATTTCCAGCAGCAGCTGTCATATTCAAAACCACCAAAGGCTTCGAGTGTGCTGTTGCGGTTGTAGTCATACTGCCAACGTGCGATAGCGTTCCATTGCGGTACGATCGGCCACATAACGGAAGCATCAGTTTGCTCAACTTTGTAGAAGTCTTTGTAGACTTTACCACCTGGAGCAATGTAATCAGCGCTGCCAGTTTCCCAGCGGCCCGTATCGTAGTTGTAGTGGTTGCTGTCGTTGCGGTAGCGGTAACCAAAGTTGACGATTTTATTTAAATCATCGCTGTCTTGGTAATGCAGCATGGTGCTGCCTGAACGCGTACGGTGTGTTTTAGGGTCCCACATAAAGTCCGCATTGATGCGCCAGTCACGGTTGAACCGTAACATATAGTCCAGTGCATAAGGCGAGCGTGTGCTGGTGTT
>JAAZJF010000353.1 GCA_012800475.1 Gammaproteobacteria bacterium | reverse complement strand
TTCATTGATCAGTTGATCTTTGCTAAGGGCCATAAGTAACGCTCCATGGTGGGTAAGTGCAGCAAAGTAGCATGAATTTTTGTCGATGCGTAGAGAACTCTCAAACAAAACGCCTAAATATCGATGATTGGGCTCAAGAAACAGGCCCAGCGTGCTTTCATGCTGCTTTAAAGTGTTTATGTTGAGTATGTCTTAAGACGTCTGGGTGTCATCGGCTATCAGTGACAGCAATGCATTTTGCTGACGCTGAGCGAGCAATCGAAAGCGTACCAAGAGTTCACGCTCATGCTGCGACAGTTCGGGGCTGTCTAAGCGCACGGGATCAGTTTCTAGTGTGTGACTATCGCTTTGTAAGCTGTGCTGTAAGCGGGCAATGATTTCAGAATTCATACTGCGATGTTGATCGCGCGCCACTTGCGCAATACGATCACGCATGCCATCGGGTAGGCGCAGCACAAATTTATCTGCCGTGCGACTTGAATATGCTATGTTTTTTTTCAAACTCATCAGAGTATCCGCTAGGTGTGAAAAGGGATTAAAGCCGGCCGCCAAGTGCGGTTATATGTATTTGCGTGTACACATGGTACTGTTTTGGTACGCGCTATTGTCGCTACATACTATAACAATCAATTACGAGGTGCTTGCATCTGCATCGCCTGCACATTGACCGCATACGTGCCTTAGAGTTCAGTGTGCGCAAGTGCATTAAATAGGCTGGCAGCATGGCGTGAAATATATGTTGTGCTGGGGCTTTAAAAGTGTAGTGCTGAGGCGTAAATTGAGTATAGTAGCTAGAAGGTTATTGCGACCTAAACTTACATTATTGCAGTGCTCAAATTCGATGTGAATTAAAGCATTGCATAGCCATTTTGAGTTTTTAAAACATGAATCGTAAAATTTATCAGTGGGCTTTGATCTCAGTATGTTCAGTCTTGGCAGCATGCTCAGCTAAAAAGCCACAGCCTGTTGTTTACCTGGAAAAACCGGCTATTTCAGCGCAATGGATGAGCAATAAAGAAGCTTTGCTGCTTGAGTCAATCAAAGGCTCACCCTTTACGTTGCACAAACAAGACAATGCTTGGGTGGTCACTGCGCCAGCCCAGCAGGCGTTCAATGCCGACCGTCCAAATTTATTAATGCCTGCAATGCTGCGACCCATTACGCGCATTGCCAAAATCCTTGAAGCCAGCCCTGATACGTCTGTCTTGATTTTAGGTCACAGTGATCGTGCTAATGACGACAGTGCCAGCCATAAGTTAAGTGCTGGTCGTGCCGGTGCTGTTGCGTCGATTTTTCGTTTGAGTGGCCTCAAGCGTGATCGCATGATGCACTTAGGTATGGGCAGTTCATTTATGCTCGAACAACGCAAAAGTGCGCTGAAAAATCACCGTGTAGAAATTATTATTACCCAGCATGCACAAATGCAAGATGTGATGGCAACCTATCACCCCGTGTATGTGCGGCAGTTGGCATTAACTCAAGCACGTTAAACTGCGTTTTATATTGTTAATTTTAAGGTCCTATGGATGAGCACTGAGCACTTGGCGAATATGCGCCGCAATTACACACGTGATGGATTGCTAGAAGAGGCAGCGCCTCAAGACCCGCGCACTTTATTTGAATACTGGTTTAACGATGCAGTGGCTACAGAGCAGCCGCCAGTTGAGCCCAATTCGATGATTTTAGCTACGGTCGATCACGGCGGTCAGCCGCATTGCCGAGTGGTGTTGCTCAAAGGTTTAGATGCGCAAGGTTTTGTGTTTTATACCAATTATACCAGCGCAAAGGGTCGCCAGTTAGCTGAGCAACCTAAAGCTGCGTTAACCTTTTTCTGGCCCGCTTTAGAGCGTCAAATACGCATTGAAGGGACTGTCGAGAAAATCAGTGCGGCCGAATCGGATGCTTACTACAATATGCGTCCCTTGGGCAGCCGTTTAGGGGCTTGGGCTTCTGATCAAAGCCAGCCTTTAGCATCGCGTGAAGTGCTAGAGCAGACATTGGCTGAGTTGGAACAGCGTTATGCCACACAAGCTCCACCTCGCCCTGAGCACTGGGGTGGCTACCGTATGGTGCCGCAGCGGATGGAGTTTTGGCAGGGCCGTACTTGCCGTTTGCATGACCGTCTTAACTATCAGTTGCAAGGCGATGGCGCTTGGTCGCGTGAGCGTTTAGCGCCTTAAAAATTACGACTGGGCGTGTGCAATGCACGCTCAGTTGATGTTTGAGTGGTTGGCTGTGTTGTTACTGAGAACGTGCCGAAATTTATCCCG
>JAAZJF010000352.1 GCA_012800475.1 Gammaproteobacteria bacterium | reverse complement strand
TCACTGCCATTGTCCATGGCGATTCGTTTGCAGTGTGATGGGGGTGAGCCGACGACCAGCGCTGACCCTGAGAGTCAAATTGCTATGGTCTACCAGCAGTTAGCCCGCACTGTGGGTGCGCGCTTGAGTGTGCTCAATAGCCAGCACACAGCGATGCCCAACATTGAAATCAGCGACGATTAAGCTGTAGTGTGATCACAAAGGCGCTGATTAATCAGCGCCTTTGCTTTATTGAGGAGAAATAAAATGAGTTTTACCGTGTATCTTTCCGGAGAAATCCACACCACATGGCGTGAAGAGATTCAGCAGGGTGCGCAGGCGTTAGGCTTGGATATTACTTTTACTTCCGCAGTCACCGACCACGCCGCCAGCGATGCGGCGGGTGATCATTTAGGCGCGCAAGACAACAGTTTTTGGCGTGATCATCAGTCGGCTAAAGTGAACGCCATTCGTACTAAAACCCTAATTGAGCAAAGCGATTTAGTGGTGGTGCGTTTTGGTGATAAGTACAAACAGTGGAACGCAGCCTTTGATGCCGGTTACTGCGCAGCATTGGGCAAACCCTATGTGACCTTGCATGCTGAAGATATTATCCACCCGCTCAAAGAAGTGGATGCCGCAGCGATGGCCTGGGCTACGACACCGGCGCAAGTGGTTGAGATTTTGCGCTATACCACGCAAGGCTAATGCTTTAGCCCGTCAATAGGCGGCCATTGTGTGCCGCCTGTCTTTGCCTCTGTTCTGAGCGCAATACAGTGTAAGTGCTGAGCATTGTCAGATAGTTGACAGTCGATCGTGATACAACCCGCGTTTCCTGAGCTTTTGAGTGTTGGCATAACTATTGCTTTGTTATACCTAAGATCAATGACAAGCAGGTGTGGTGGTATGAGCATCAATTTCGATAAAGCCCTAGGCATCCATGAAAAGGCGTTGGGGTTTCGCGCCCAGCGCGCTGAAGTGTTAGCCAACAATATCGCCAATGCTGATACCCCGCACTATAAGGCGCGTGATTTGGATTTCGCCAGTGTGTTGTCGGCACAAGCCGATCAGCACGCACAGCGGCAACCTTTAATGCAGCGTACCAACAGTCAACATTTTGACGTGGAACCCTTGCAGTTGGCTGACCCCGCATTGCGCTTTCGTAATCCGCACCATGCTGCTGTGGATCAAAATAGCGTTGATTTGCAAATTGAACAGTCCACCTATGCTGAAAATGCGGTGGAGTTTCAGGCCAGCTTCACGCTGTTAAACAATAAGTTCAAAGGGTTGATGACAGCCCTGCGCGGCGACTAACAGGAGTATCTGACTATGTCCCTTTCCAGCGTTTTTCACATTGCCGGTAGCGGTATGAGCGCACAAAGTACGCGGCTCAACACCATATCAAGCAACATCGCCAACGCCGAAACGGTGTCATCGAACATCGATCAAACCTACCGTGCCCGCCATCCTGTGTTTGCGACTGTGTTTGCAGACAGTTTAAACGGCGGGCAGGGTCAAGGACAGGCATCGTTATTTGCTGACCAAGATCATGCCGGTCAAGGAGTGCAGGTGATGGGCATTATCGAGGATCAAAGTGAGCTACAGCCGCGTTATGAGCCCGACCATCCCGCCGCCAATGGGGATGGCTATGTGTTTTATCCAAATGTAAACGTGGTTGAGGAAATGGCCGACATGATTTCCGCCAGCCGTGCGTTTCAAACCAACGTTGAAATGATGAATACCGCCAAGCAGATGATGCAGCGCGTACTCACATTGGGCCAATAAAACCCAGGAGGCAGTTATGAGCGCAGCAGGAGTCAGTGCCGCCGGTGCAGTGATGGATCAATACCAGCACACCACGAAGTCAGGCGGTAAAGAAGAGTTAGGTAAAAATGAGTTTTTGGAGTTGCTGGTTGCCCAGCTCAATAACCAGAACCCACTGGAGCCGCAAAACAATGGTGATTTTATTGCCCAGTTAGCGCAGTTCAGTACCGTTGAAGGCGTGGAAAGGCTCAATGGCAGTATGGAAAATATTCTGTCGGGCTATCAGTCATCGCAAGCTTTACAAGCCTCCTCATTGGTGGGACGTACGGTGATTGTGCCCACGGACACAGCACAGGTCGACACCAGCGCTGACTTTAACGCCAGCATGGTCTTGCCACAAAGCAGCAGTAATGTGTTTGTGAATGTTTATGATGCTAAGGGCTCTTTAGTCACGCGTATCAATATGGGTGAGCAACAAGCCGGCCAAGTTAAATTCAGCTGGGACGGTACCAACAGTGATGGTGAAACGATGCCACCTGGCAGTTATAAGTTTGAAGCTCAGGCCAGTGTTGAGGGTGAAAATAAGGGCTTATACACCTTGCTGCCGGCCAACGTGGATAGTGTTACTTTGGGGCAAGGCAAGGGTGGTGAGCCGATCTTAAACTTAGCTGGGATCGGTGCGGTGCCGCTTTCACAAGTTCATATGATTGGTCAGTGATTTTAGAAATGTGCCAAGTGTCGGATGACCGGCAAGGAGAACAGTATGTCATTTAATATCGGCCTCAGTGGAATGCGTGCGGCATCGCGAGACCTCAACGTTACCGGTAACAATATTGC
>JAAZJF010000351.1 GCA_012800475.1 Gammaproteobacteria bacterium | reverse complement strand
GAATTTTTGAATTAAAGGCGGCTGGACGAGCCGTTTCTGCTTGTGGAGGCTTGCGTCATTCTCGGTTTGACCGAGTTGCAGCCTGTGAAACAAGAAGCATCGCCCTTTAGGGGCGGTGAGAAGTCACGGGTAGTAAATATGACAAGCAAACAACAAACACCCGTATTAATACAAGCTGCTGAGCTGGTAGAAAGACTGGAGATATCCACTTCAACACTCTGGCGTTGGTCTAAGCAAGATAATTTCCCTGCTCCTATTAAAGAGGGGCGCGGTGTGTTTTATGATATTGATGCTGTTGCAGCTTGGGTGATGGCCTCGGGTAAAGATTTAAGCACTCAGCGCAATCCTCTCCTCAAATACTAAATACAGCTGTAGCCAATCGACTGCACGTTTTTGTCTGTCTGCGCTTGGTTTTGACAGTTAACAGTCAGTAGAAAAATATCGCTGTTGTGTTAACTGTACTGAGCCGTCTCCAAATCGAATTTTGCGTGTATCATGCCCTGCAACATACACGCACTTGGGAGCAGATCATGGCAGCTAAAAAAATATTAATGTTAGTCGGTGACTACGTAGAAGATTACGAAGCGATGGTGCCGTTTCAAGCATTGCAAATGGTGGGTCACACTGTGCATGCGGTGTGCCCAGGTAAGAAGGTTGGTGAGTTTGTACGCACGGCGATTCATGATTTTGAAGGCGATCAAACCTACAGCGAAAAGCCGGGCCATAATTTTGTCTTGAACTATGATTTTGATGCGGTAAGAGCAGAAGATTATGACGCTCTGATCGTGCCGGGTGGGCGCTCGCCTGAGTATTTGCGTTTAAATGCCACCGTGCTTGAGTTGATCCAAGCCTTTGATCAGGCTGATAAACCCATTGCTGCTGTGTGCCATGGTCCGCAGTTGTTAGCGGCTGCAGGTATTTTGGATGATCGCGAATGTGCGGCGTATCCAGCGTGCGGTCCTGATGTGGAGATGGCCGGTGGGCACTATGTTGAGTTAGACGTAACGGGTGCGCACTTGGAAGGCAATTTAGTGACAGCACCGGCGTGGCCAGCACACCCAACTTGGTTGGCTGGTTTCTTAATGCTGTTAGGCACTAAGATTACTTTGTAAGCTGGCGAGGGTTGACTTAGGTTGGGTCGCCCTCGGTATGCAAGAGCATAGGCTTGAGGTTGTGTTGCGGGGTCTTTGCGCGCAGAGCCTTGTAAGCTGTTAATGTTTGAATTCGATTGATGTGTGATTGATTAATAAAAAGGAAATATACATGACGACTGTAACGTTTAAAGGCACTCCTGTACGTATCGATGGCCATTTTCCACAGAAAGATGAGCAAGCACCTGCATTCAGCTTGGTGAATAGCACTTTGGATGAAGTGAGTTTGTCGAGCTTATCGGGTTTGCGTAAAATTATTAATATTTTTCCAAGTATTGATACGCCAACCTGTGCCACGTCAGTGCGCACCTTTAATGAAAAAGCAGCGGCCTTAAAAAATACCCGAGTGCTGTGTATTTCAGCTGATTTACCTTTTGCTCAGGCACGTTTTTGTGGTGCTGAGGGTTTAGAGCGTGTACTGATGTTATCAACCATGCGTGATCCTGATTTTTTCCAGGTCTACGGTGTTGATATTGCTGAAGGTCCATTGGCAGGTCTGGGTGCGCGCGCAGTGATCGTACTGGATGAAAATGACAAGGTCATTCACAGCGAACTGGTTGCTGAAATTGGTAATGAGCCAGACTATGATAAAGCGTTGGCTGTATTGAGCTAAGTTGCTTTAAGTGCAGTAGTACTTAATTTAAGTATTACTGCACTATATAGCTATATAATTATAATAAATAATATAAAATTTCTCTCTTGCAATACATTGGGTTTAGACAGTATAAAGATTAATCGATTTATGATTATGGTTTTATAAGAGCACTGGAGAGGTGCCAGTTATGTGTCGTCTAGGCCGCTATTTATATATTGTAATATTTTTTTCAAGTGTGTTGTGTATT
>JAAZJF010000350.1 GCA_012800475.1 Gammaproteobacteria bacterium | reverse complement strand
TCAGGGTATTCAATGGGTACTGTGTCCCCATTGGCATCGGTCACGCCAAGTCGATGGCGGTATAAATAATGTTTATCGGCAATTTGCCAAACTAAAAGATTAGGCTCAATGTCATCGAGCACTTCAAGCTGAAATGCTTCTTCGACTGGCAGAAAATCTTGTTGATTGCTAGTAAAGGCGTGCGTAAAGCTACTGAACAGTAGCAATAACGCAATAAAAGTAGCGCGCATACGTGTTCTTCCTATTAAATGTACAGCCACTATGCGGCCATTTCATTAAGACAATATTAACCCTTAATGAATACGAAAACTGTTGTAGGCTGTGTCGGCGTTAAAGTCAGACTTTTAAAGTATGCTCAGTGTATTGGATAGTGGTTGAGGTTGGCAGATTTATGCATGTGTTATTGGTCGAAGATGATCTGTTAATTGCCCAAGGCGTGTTAGCAGGATTGCAGTTGCATGGCTTTACTGTGGATCATATGGCGCATGCCGCTGCCGCTGAGCAAGCCCTGCAATTGGGGCATTTTGATGCCATGATCCTTGATTTAGGATTACCCGATGAAGATGGCTTGCAGCTGTTAACCCGTATTCGCAGTCAGGGTAAAGGTTTACCAGTGCTGATTTTAAGTGCACGTGACTCTGTGGTGCAGCGCGTTGCAGGCTTACAAGCGGGGGCAGATGATTACTTATTAAAGCCCTTTGATTTGCGTGAGTTGGCGGCTCGCTTACACAGTTTGCTGCGGCGTAGCAGTGGGCGCAGTACCCATCTGATCGAACACCACGGATTGACCTTTGATCCGTGTACGCGAGAAGTGACTTTGCAGGGTGTATCGGTGAGTTTATCGCGGCGCGAACAAGCACTTTTGAGTGCTTTGCTGCAAAACCCAGGACAGATTTTAAGCGCTGAGCAATTACAAGACAGTCTGTACGGTTTAGGTGATGGTGTGGAGAGCAATGCCTTGAATGTGCATATCTATAATTTACGGCGCAAGTTGGGCAGCGAGGTGGTAAAGACTGTGCGTGGTTTAGGCTATCGCATTGGAGTGCCGCATGAGTCTGCGTAATCGCTTGCTGCTGATTTTAGGTGGCACTTTTATTGTCTTATGGAGCCTTACTGCAGTCTGGCTGCTGGGTGATTTGCGCAGTGAAATGAGAGGAGCTCTGGATGAGCGCTTAGCCTCTTCGGCGCGAATGGTAGCGGGTCTGCTTGAGCAGTTGCCGCAACCCTTACCTACTTCTAATTCCAGTCCACTAACGGCGATTGAGCTGGGGCTTGAAAGTGGTCTGGTCTGCCAAGTGCGGTCTTTGCGTGGTGAAGTGTTAGTGCGTACACCCAATATGCCGTACGCTTCTTTAGCTGAGCATGGCACGGGGTTTCATGAGGTGAGTATTGGCAGTGAGCGTTGGCGCAGTTTTACCTTAAAGCGCAAGCACTTGTGGGTCACGACTGCTGATCGAATAGAGGAACGTGAAACCTTGCAATCGGCGATTTTAATTGCCGCCGCCCTGCCCGTAGCTTTTGCTTTGCTCGGCAGTTTAGTGCTGATGTGGTTTGGGATTGGCCGTGGCTTATCGCCCTTGCAGCGTTTACGCGAGTTGCTAGCGCAGCGTGATGCAGAAGATTTACAACCCGTGCATGTGCGCCATTTACCTAAAGACTTGCAGCCTTTGGTGGATACTTTAAACCAGCTGTTTACCCGTATTGCTAACGCTTTAAATCGTGAGCGGCGTTTTACCAATGATGCTGCGCATGAATTACGTACGCCGCTGACGGCGGTTAAGATACATTTACAAGTCGCCCAGATGAGCTCAGGTACTGTTGCGCAGAAAGCTCTACAACAGGCGGAAACAGCGGTGGACCGTATGCAGAGTGGCTTGGAGCAGTTGTTGCTGTTAGCCCGCGTTGAGAGTGCACAAGACTTTGAGAAGGATGGGCAAATCAGTGCACAAAGTTTAGCCCGCGATGCCTTGTCGGACTTGATTGCTGTACCGGGATATCAGCGTATTGAGGTGGTTAACGAACTGACTCAGGATGTGTATGTGGCAGTACCAGCCTCTTTAGCTGTCGCATCGTTGCGCAACCTGCTCGATAATGCTTTGCGTTACAGTCCAGTAGATAGCTGCGTTGAGTTGTATATCGCGGTGCATGATCAGCGCTTATTATTGCGTGTACGTGATACGGGCAAAGGCTTATCTGCGGTTGATATTGAACAGGCTAAGCAGCGGTTTTGGCGGACATCCAGTGCGGCCAGTGGCAGTGGTTTAGGTTTAGCTATTGTGCAAGCGGTGACTGAGCGTTACGGTGGTGAGCTGCGCTTACAGGCGGCCCCCACAGGTGGTCTGGATGCTTTACTCTATTTACCGCTCAGTTCCATAGCATGATTTTATTGACTGGCTAGAACTTGCTGGCGCTCTTGTTGTTTAGCTTTTTTATAACTGAGCGCCGCTGCTGGGACGGGTGTAATCGCACCGGTTTCCAGCCATTTTTTTAAACGGTTGGCGTCCGCCATATGAGTGTATTTACCAAAGGCATCCAGTACCACGAAAGCCACAGGTCGCTTATTCATTTCGGTACTCATCACTAAGCAATGCCCTGCACTGTTAGTAAAGCCGGTTTTGCTCAGTTGAATATTCCAATTGTCTTTGCGCACTAAAGCATTGGTATTGCGAAAACCTAGCGTGTAATTGGGTTTGCTAAAGGCTACGGTTTTTTCAGATAAGGTGCTGAACTGGCGAATCAATGGGTAGTCTTGTGCAGCTTTCACCATGCGCACTAGATCTTCTGCGCTGGAGACGTTTTTTTCTGATAAGCCCGTGGGCTCAACAAAGTGCGAGTGATGCATACCCAGCGCTTTTGCTTTGGCATTCATAGCTTGAATAAAAGCCTGATGCCCGCCGGTGTAATGATGTGCAAGGCTGGCTGCAGCTCGGTTTTCGGATGACATTAAGGTAATCAGCAACAGGTCATGACGGCTGAGCTCGCTGCCTAAACGTACTCGGGAAAAGACCCCCTGCATTTCTTGAGTGTCTTTGATGACGATGGGTAACTTTTCGGTCAGTGATTGTTGTGCATCAATAGCAACCATCGCCGTCATCAGTTTGGTGACGGATGCAATGGGTGCGACAAAGTTTGGATTACTTGAATATAAAATTTCATTGGTTTTTAAGTCCATTAACAAGGCGCTGCCAGCGGCCAGCTCTTGTTGAACACTCTTTGCTGTATGGGCAACGGGAGCGGCGTATACCTGACCCACATAAACACAGGCGGCCAAGAGCCCTACTTTGATTAGGTTTGAAATATTCACAGATGCTACTCAGAAAAATAGTTTTTACGCGCTGTGGCGTAGGTTGCAGTCCCTGCTGTTGAGCAGGCTTAGACAACATCATGACACACTAAATTCATCATCTTCTAGGTGTGGAGCGGATTTTTTATTACAGAGTGTGAGTGGATAGAGAGGATTATGAGGGTTGTGTTGAAGTGCTTGCGCTCTCGCGCGCAGGTGAACTGTATATTTTAAAATGCGGAGTCTGCGGCGTAGGGTAAAAACTGTCGCACCCATTGCAGGTGCGACAGTGATATGAGCTTTAGAAATCTAAGTTAGAGACCGCTAAAGCGTTTTCTTCAATAAATGCACGACGGGGTTCAACATGATCGCCCATCAAAGTATTAAAGATTTGGTCAGCGGCAATCGCATCGTCAATCGTGACTTGCAACATACGACGCTGGCTTGGGTCCATGGTGGTTTCCCATAATTGCTCAGGGTTCATTTCCCCTAGACCTTTATAGCGCTGTACGCTTAAGCGACGGCTACCTTCAGCTAACAACCAGTCTAGCGCTTCTTTAAAGGTGCTGACCGCTTGTTTGCGTTCGCCACGCATCGCATAGGCGTCGTCTTCGAGTAGGTTGTTGAGCTTGTTACCCAGCTCAGTCACAGTGCGATAGTCATTACTGGAATAGAAATCGTGATTAAACAAAATATGGTTGGTTAAACCATGCGCTGTAATCTGGATTTCCGGCAGCCAGTAGTTGCGCTCGCTGTCATGACGTAAACCGACGGTATACACCTCACCTGATTTTTCTACGTTATCCATACGCGCTTGCAGAGTATCTAACCACGCCTGCATTGCTGTTTGATCAGTCAATTGCTCAGGCTCAACACGTGGCAGGTAAAGGAAGTGTTCGGTGATTTCTTTCGGATACAGGCGTGATAAGCGGTCCAGTGTTTTTAATACTGAACGGTACTCAGCCACTAACTCTTCCAGTGCGACACCGGATAATCCTGGTGCGCTAGCATTCACATGCAGACTGGCATCTTCAAGTGCAGAGTTGGTGAGGTACTCATCCATCGCTTCATCGTCTTTGATGTACTGCTCTTGCTTGCCGCGTTTAACTTTGTACAGCGGTGGCTGGGCAATGTAGATGTAACCGCGTTCAACCAACTCCGGCAATTGACGGAAGAAGAAGGTCAGCAGCAAGGTACGAATGTGCGAACCATCCACGTCAGCATCCGTCATGATGATGATATTGTGATAGCGCAGTTTTTCGATGTTGTACTCATCACGACCAATACCACAACCTAACGCCGTGATTAAGGTGCCGACTTCTTGAGATGAAATCATCTTATCAAAACGTGCTTTTTCGACGTTGAGGATTTTACCCTTGAGCGGCAAAATAGCTTGGGTTTTACGATTACGTCCCTGCTTGGCTGAACCGCCAGCAGAGTCCCCTTCCACAATATAGAGTTCTGATAACGCTGGGTCTTTCTCTTGGCAGTCAGCCAGCTTACCCGGCAAGCCAGCAATATCCAGCGCACCTTTACGGCGGGTCATCTCGCGGGCTTTGCGCGCTGCTTCACGGGCACGGGCGGCGTCAATCATCTTGCCGACAATGGCTTTTGCTTCAGCAGGGTTTTCCAGCAGGTAATCGGCTAAGTGCTTGCCCATTTCTTGCTCAACTGCAGTTTTTACTTCAGATGAAACCAGTTTGTCTTTGGTTTGTGAGCTGAACTTAGGGTCAGGTACTTTAACTGAAATAATTGCAGTTAAGCCTTCGCGGGCATCATCACCTGTAGTGCTGACTTTATCTTTTTTGCCTAAACCTTCAGCCTCAATATAGTTGTTGAGGTGACGGGTTAAAGCGGTGCGAAAACCCACTAAGTGCGCACCGCCATCGCGTTGCGGGATGTTGTTGGTAAAGCACTGCAGGTTTTCATTAAAACCATCGTTCCACTGCATCGCCACTTCAACGCCAATGCCATCATCTTCACGCTGAGTGGAGAAGTGGAATATTTGGTTGACTGTGGTTTTGTTGGTGTTGAGGTAGTCAACAAAAGCGCGCAAGCCGCCTTCATATTTAAACAGTTCTTCCTTGCCGGTGCGCTCATCTTTTAAGTAGATGCCGACGCCTGAGTTCAGGAAAGACAGTTCACGAATACGCTTGGCTAAAATTTCCCAGCTGAACTGAATATTGGCAAAGGTATCAGCCGAGGGTTTAAAGTGAATGCAGGTACCCGTTGTATCGGTGTCACCAATCGCTTGCATCGGCGCTTGTGGTACACCATGGTGATAGGTTTGCTCCCAGACTTTACCTTGACGGCGAATAGTCATGATCAACACACGGGACAGCGCGTTCACTACAGAGACACCGACACCGTGCAGTCCGCCAGAGACTTTATAACTGTTGTCATCAAACTTACCACCAGCGTGCAGTACCGTCATAATGACTTCGGCCGCTGATACGCCCTCTTCTTTATGGATATCAACCGGGATACCACGGCCGTTATCTTGGACAGTAATGGATTCGTCAGAGTGGATGGTAATGGTGATTTCATCACAATGGCCGGCTAAGGCTTCATCAATCGAGTTATCCACAGTTTCAAAAACCATGTGATGTAGCCCAGTGCCGTCATCAGTATCACCGATATACATGCCCGGGCGTTTGCGTACGGCATCCAGACCTTTAAGAACTTTAATATTACTGGAATCGTACGTTTGTTCTTCGCTCATGCGGTCACTCCTGAAGGTGTAATTTGGCCTTGTTCCACGTGGAACAAAGAGACTGGCGTATCCGTTCGCCAGCCCGAACTCATTAATTGTTGGTCAACACAGGTGATAAATACCTGGCAGTTTAAGTCGTCAAGTAACTTACACAGAGCTAAGCGGTGTTGCTTATCCAGTTCTGAAGGCAAGTCATCGACTAAGTAAATACATTCATTGCGTCGTACTTGAGAAAGCAAATAACCTTGTGCAATTCTCAGGGCGCAAATAACTAATTTCTGCTGACCTCTGGAGAGAATATCAACAGCATTATTCTTTTCTATTCGTACTCGTAAATCTGCACGTTGCGGACCTGCTTGTGTATAACCCAGCGCCCTATCGCGCTCAAGGTTCTTATTCAGTACATCTTGCAGTGCGTTGGTTTTATCCCAGCCGCGAAAATAACTGAGTGTCAGTCCAGGTAGGTCCAGCAGCTTAGCCAGTGTCTCTTCAAACACAGGTTTGAGTTGTGCAATATAAGTGCGCCGCAGTTGATCAATCTCGTCACTGGCCATGCACAGCTCGTGATCCCATGCAGCAATAATCGATCGATCCATTATACCATGGCGCAGGCACGAATTTCTTTGCCTTAAGCTGGTCTGTAAGCGTTGCCATGCAGAAATAAATTGATGTTCCACGTGGAACACTCCCCAGTCTAAGAACTGACGACGTAGTTTGGGTGAGCCTTCTAGCAAGCGAAAACTGTCTGGATTAATCAGCTGTAACGGTAGCAGTTGTGCAAGCTGTGCTGCGCTGCGCGCGTTTTGACCATCAATGCGAATACGTAATTCAGATTGACGGTCACGGCTGATACCTAAATTGGTTTGGCTGCCATCATTGTGTTCAATATGTGCAAAAACAGTGCAACTGCTTTGCTCATACTGAATCATGGGTTGTAGGCGAGTGCTACGAAACGAGCGTGCCATGGCGAGTAAGTGAATGGCCTCCAGCACGCTGGTTTTGCCGCTACCATTATCGCCATAGAGGATATTGATACGAGGGGATGTGGTTAAGGTCACCGGCATCAAGTTACGAATACCGGTGATTTGTAATTGGCTGATCGCCATCGTCAGTACAAGTTACAGGCGCATGGGCATAACAACATAAGACGCACCATCGTTGTCTGCCTCTTGGATCAGGGCGCTGCTATTAGAGTCTGACAAGACCACGCTGATTTGTTCGGATGATGTCGCACTGAGTACATCCAATAAATAGGTGACATTAAAGCCAATCTCTAATGCGTCACCTGTGTAGTCAACGCTGACTTCATCTTCGGCGACTTCTTGTTCTGGGTTATTAGCTTGGATTTTTAACAAACCAGATTCCAGCTGCCAGCGAATACCACGGTACTTTTCGTTCGATAGAATCGAGGCACGGCTCAATGCTTCACGCAGATTTTGACGATCAGCGATCACAGTTTTATTGCCACCCCGAGGTAGTACGCGCTCGTAGTCTGGGAACTTACCGTCGACCAGTTTAGAGATAAAGGTAAACTCGGCCGTCGTAGCACGAATATAGTTGCTACCAAATACGATAGCGACATCGCTGCTATCGTCTGACATTAAGCGTGCCAGCTCCAATACGCCTTTGCGCGGTACGATAACTTGGTGCTGAATATCTTCTTCGATATGCGCAGGTACTGAGCACAGCGCTAAACGGTGACCGTCTGTAGCCACTGCGCGTAACAGGCCTTGCTTCGCTTCAAGCATTAAACCATTGAGGTAGTAACGCACATCTTGTTGCGCCATGGCGAAACTAGTGCGCTCAATTAAGCGACGTACATGACTTTGTGCCACAGTAAAGCTCAGTGAGCCTGGTGTTTCTTCTGAGGATGGGAAGTCAGACGCTGGCAGTGTCGTCAAAGTAAAGCGGCTGCGCCCTGCTTTGATTAAAACTTTTTGCTCATCAACTTTAAAGTCGATCATGGCATCAGCAGGTAAGTTTTTGCAGATGTCCATGAGCTTGCGTGCAGGCACGGTAATCTCGCCCGGTTGCGCAGGCTCTTCTAGAGTGATGCGTGCAACCAGTTCAACCTCGGTGTCGGTACCCGTCATGGATAGATTTTGGCCTTCGATGACGAGCAGTACGTTGGATAGCACAGGCATAGTTTGCTTGCGCTCAACAACACCGGCCACCAGTTGCAGCGGTTTTAACAAAGCTTCGCGTTGGATGGTGAAGTGCATGGTTAGTCCTTGCTTAAAAATTCTGACACTGCTTATGTAGTTAACGTGCGCAGTAGGTTTTTATAATCTTCGCGGATATCTGCATCAGTCTCACTCAGTTCGGCAATCTTGCGGCATGCATGCAACACCGTTGTATGGTCGCGACCACCAAAAGCATCACCAATTTCTGGCAAGCTGTGGTTGGTGATTTCTTTTGATAGTGCCATAGCAACTTGACGTGGACGAGCAACCGAACGCGAACGGCGTTTGGATAAAATATCGGAAATTTTAATTTTGTAATACTCAGCAACGGTGCGCTGAATATTATCAATACTGACAAGTTTATCTTGCAGTGCTAACAAGTCTTTGAGCGACTCGCGAATCAACTCAACGGTGATCGGCTCATTGGTAAAGTGTGAGTGAGCAATCACGCGCTTTAATGCACCTTCAAGCTCGCGCACGTTCGAACGAATACGCTGGGCAATAAAGAATGCGCAGTCGTGCGACAGTTGCACCCTACTCTGCTCAGCTTTTTTCATTAAAATCGCAACGCGCGTTTCTAATTCAGGTGGCTCAACGGCGACAGTTAAACCCCAGCCAAAACGTGATTTTAAACGTTCTTCTAGGCCATCAATTTCTTTGGGGTAACGGTCACTGGTTAGAATAACTTGCTGGTTACCTTCGAGTAGCGCGTTAAAAGTGTGGAAGAACTCTTCTTGTGAACGCTCTTTTTTAGCGAAAAATTGAATATCATCAATCAGCAGTGCATCCACCGAGCGGTAATAATTCTTAAACTCGTTAATCGCATTGTTTTGCAGAGCCCGCACCATATCGGCAACAAAACGCTCAGAGTGTAAATAAATCACTTTAGCGTTGGGGTTTTTCTGCAGTAAATGATTACCCACAGCATGCATTAAGTGAGTCTTACCTAAACCAACACCACCGTACAAAAATAACGGGTTATAGCCATGCTTAGGGTTATCAGCCACTTGCCACGCGGCAGCGCGGGCCAATTGGTTGGACTTACCCTCAACAAAGCTGTCAAAGGTAAATGATCGGTTGAGGGCACTGACATGCTTAATGGTGCCTGCGCCTTTATTGGCTGCAGGAGCTGCTACAGTGCGCTCTGCGCTGATACTGGCCGGGCTGTTACCTTGCGCTGGGACATGCGCTGCGGGTTGCTGCATCTGGTGCGGCATCGGTTGTATCGGCAGCGGAGCTTGATACGGTTCGGGCGCGCTCACAGGTG
>JAAZJF010000371.1 GCA_012800475.1 Gammaproteobacteria bacterium | reverse complement strand
GCTCATTGATTTGCGAGATATCTAACAGCATATCGTCAGTAGCAACATCACCTTCCACGCCATCTTTAGGCTGATTCTGCTTGGCATCTTGCGCACGCTGCCAGGCTAAACGGCGAGCAGCTAAAGCTAAACCGCGCACCAATACTGCCTCAAGCAATATCCAGATCAGCACCAGCGAGAGAGTATCCAGCAAGCGGGCACTTAATTTGAGCGAGGTGTAGTAATACCCTGACACCAAAGCGGCGGCAAAAAACAACGGCTGCACGACAACTACAGCACCAATTAAGCGCCGAAAAAACGAGGTATTTTCACTGCTATAACGATGGAACACTAAGCGGCCCATAATCCATGTCAACAGCAGCAGGCAGATCATTAGCAAGACAATGCCAATGACGTCATTACTCAGTGCGGCGGGCTGCGCTTGCGCCACAGTCACCACGGCGGTCAGCACTAATGTAGTTAAACCTAAAGCACGAATACGCGGCTGCAAAAACGCGACTTGAGCCCGCGGCCAACGAAAATGCATAATCGCCATACCGTTGGGCGCTAAAATCCGATAGGCGCAGTAAAACACTAACCACACCTGCGCCATGCTCAGTAAAGCCTGCCCCACCTCGAGATTATGGCCTAGGCTGTCCGCTTGAATCACCAGCCCAATACTGGCCAACACCAGCGCACCGGGCAAAGCTAAGAGTAAATTTAACCCAATGGCGCGTGGTGTATGCCACTGACTGTCATTACGAAAATGCCCGATATCAGCATGCAAACTGCGCAAAGCTTGCACGATGCGCGGACGCTGCCAGATCGCTAACAGCATCACCAGCAGCAAAGGAGTAAACCACAACACACGCTTAACCAGACTTTGCCAGACATGACTGACATCGCTTTTCCACAGCACAGTCGTTAACTGGTAATGCAAACGCTCAGGCGCGGCTTTGAGCCAGTCTAGGTCTAGAGGCTTATTACTGGGAATCCAAAACATCTGCTCATCGAGGGTTAAACGCAGTGCCGCTGTCATGCTTTGCAGCTGTTTTTGATTGAGCTGCAAGGTGATGGATTCACTTAAAAAGGCATTCAGCTCACGGTTCACCCGATCTAATAACTCGGCCCGTGAACGCACTAACTCCAGCAAACTACTGCTTAAGGCTGCCCGTTCCTCACCTTCTACCATATCGTTAAGTGCCGTTTGCACATACTCGTCAGGCCGACTAACGGTGTCACGCAACTGACGCAATTCAAACTGATATAAGCGTGTATCAGCAATTTGGTCGGCTAAAGTCCGATCAAAACTCACCTGTGGCAAGGCCTGCTTTTGCTGATAAAGAATTTTTGCCAATAACAAGCTGCCCTGTAACACACTGATTTGTTCTTCCAGAGCTTGCTCAGTTTGCTGCACGCTATCCAACTGCTGACGCACCACTAAATTACGCTGGGTCAGCTGGTTACGGCGCTCGGTGACCGTCAATAAGTAATCCGACAGTTTTAGATTTAAGCTACTTTCGCGTAATAACAGACTATCTGTACCGGCTTTACTCACTTCTAACGCTAACTCAGCCACGGTTTTTTCAGAGTCGGCTTGGCGTTTTTGATTGAGCAAGGATTGTAACGCCAACACGTCTTCTTCTTGCAAACGTAACTTGAGCTTTAAGAGGTCGCTGCTGCTGCTACCCAGTTCTTGTAAAGCACTGTTACCGTTCAGCTCGGCACGACGTAAATTATTTTTACTTTCCAGCGCCAACAGTTCAGCTTGTAGCGCATCAGTTTTTTCTCGGGTGAGAGCTTTGCTGCCTTCTTTAGCGCTTTTAAGTAATGCATTAATTTCTTGAATACGCTGTTGATTGCTGCTGATATCAGCTTGCGCACGCTCAGGACGTG
>JAAZJF010000062.1 GCA_012800475.1 Gammaproteobacteria bacterium | reverse complement strand
TTAATGATTGATAAAGACGGCGCGCCAAAAATCATTGAATACAACTGCCGCTTTGGTGACCCTGAAACTCAGCCGATTTTACTGCGTCTTGAGTCCAGCTTAATTCTGTTGATTGAAGCAGCACTAGCCAAAGCCTTGGACAAAGTTGAAGCGCAATGGGATCCACGGCCAAGTTTAGGTGTGGTGATTGCCTCGGGTGGCTACCCCGCTGATTACAGCGCTGGCCACGAAATCCAAGGGCTGGATGCAGCAGCCAAGCTGGAAGGCAAAGTGTTCCACGCAGGCAGCAGCCTTAAAGACGGCAAAATTATCAATACCGGTGGCCGTGTTCTGTGCGCGACTGCCATGGGTGATACGGTTGCGCAAGCGCAAGCCAATGCCTATAAGCTGGCTGAGCAAATCAGCTGGAAAGGCAGCTTCTATCGTAAAGATATTGGTTACCGTGCTATTGCGCGTGAACAGCAATAAGCGCTTGACCTCAACCTAAGCGCCCTATGGCTCAGTGAGTGTAGGGCGCTTGCTCATTTTTAGAGGCGTAAAGTACTGACGTGAATAACATTCGCTTAGCCATCGCCTTAATCATCAGCTTTACCATTGGTAGCTTTTTCTTAGTCACCAATGTGCAACATTATTACGATATTGTCTTTGCCGCAGATGCGCCAAGCCATTTGATTCATACCCACAACACTGCACAAGGCTTGAGCTTAACTGCACTGTCGCCTTTACTCGTCGGCATGCTGCTGGGCAGCACCTTGAGCGTTGCTCTATATAATGCCCTGCGCTTTCTATATACAGGCTACTTAAGCAACCTGTTGTTTGCCTTAGCCTTGAGTTGCCTGCTGTTATTTCTGTTTTTCACCACTCATCTACATGCACTTCCGCAATCTTTATTGCTCAATAGCGAGGACTATTTAACCTATAACTTGGTTATTTTAAGCCTGCTTTTTTTACATTTCATGTGCTTAAAGTGCATTCCTATAGAGCCTGAGCTTAAACGCTTAACGCCTCCTCTATTCTGGCATATGGGTCTGTTGTGCTTGAGCTTTGTGAGCATCTTTATCGTCAGTAGTGCCTATGCGCAAATCATCACCTATTATGTGCTGATTAGCTCAAGTCTTGTACTGCTCAGTTTTACTTGGCAACTGTGGCATCAGCATAACGCAGCCCCCTTCTCTTTGGGTTTGGGCTTAGCCGTTTTGTTGTTGCCCATACTCAGTGTCTGGCCCTGCCTCATCGATGCTTGTTTTTTATCCACCGATACCACTGTGCTACTTATACTCAGCAGCTTGGCTGTCAGCGCATTTATAATCAGTATTGCCTTGAGCCAATCCCACCGCCAAAAGGTCGCTCAACAGGCAGAGACTCAACGTATTCAAGCAGCAGAAGATGCAGAGCGGCGGGCTAAATCTGAGTTACTGGCTAAAATCAGCCATGAAGTCCGTACTCCTCTGAGTGGCGTTTTAGGGATGACTACGCTACTACTCGACACGCCGTTATCCAGTAAACAGCGCGATTATGTGCACACAATTCAAGGCTCAGGCAATGAATTGCTCAGCTTAATTAATGAAATACTCGATATCTCGCGCCTCGAATCCAATGAGGTGATACTGAGCAAAACACCTTTCAGCTTGGCGGACTTGCTGCAAGAGTGTGCACAAGCCTTTGCCAATCGTGCGCAAGAACAACAGGTTGAACTAACGGTATTCTTGCAGCCGCAAGCACCTGAAATCATCCTTGGCGACCCGATTCGTTTACGCCAAGTGATACTTAGCATGCTGACTAACGCATTTCAGCGCACACGGCAGGGCGAAGTTGTTTTAAGTATCACCACTGAACAACAGGATCAAGCAGAGCAAGTGCTCCTTACAGTGCATGACACAGGCACACCATTGAGCGACCAAGAGCGTCATATTCTCAGCACCGCGCAATTACACAGCAAAGACTTGCTCAGCGCATCTTTTATTGGCGGTAATTTAGGCATCATTATTGCCCGTCAATTGATCACATTAATGGGCGGTACTTTTAAAATAAGCCGCCGCCCGCAAGGCACGGTTTTCACCATGAAAATCCCAGCTCATACACAACGCAACAGTGTCAGCCATGGCGAAGCGGATATCTTGCGCCAGCAACCCGTCTTAATTATCGACAACAACGCTCTCTCGCAAAAAGTATTGGCGCAGCAATGCAGTCAATGGGGCATGTTAGTCAGTACCCGCTCTTCCATCCCTGAAGCTATTGCACTGCTGCGCAATCAGGGTATGCAAGGGCAACGTTTTAAAGCCATTATTATCAGCGAAACCACGCACAACCCAACCGCCATGGCCTTTGCGATGCGGGTCAAGGACGACCCTGTACTGACCGCTGATAGCAGCCTGATCATGCTCAGCAGTAGCAGTCAGATCAATTCGACAGCGGCACGCCATGCCGGTATTCACCACATTTTGATGAAACCTGTCAGTGGCTCAACCTTAAAAACCACACTCATCACTGCCTTACGTAACAGTGCCCAAGCCACACCTGCGCTGGAGCACGGTGCCAGCAAACATATTTTAGTGGCTGAAGATGACCCCATTTCTGTCAAAGTGATCAGCGGCTTACTCAATAAGCTTGGCGCCACAATCGACGTGGCAGCCAACGGTCAAATCGCTTTAGCGATGTTGCAAAAAAAGCGCTATGACTTAGTGCTGATGGATTGTGAAATGCCGGTCATGGATGGGTTTACTGCAGCGCAACAGTATCGCGCATACGAAGCAGCGCAAGGTTTAATGCCCGTACCCATTATTGCGCTCTCAGCTCACGTCCTCGAAGAACACCACCTGCGCGCGCAAGAGTCAGGCATGGATGGCCACTTAGCCAAGCCCATTGAGCTGGCTAAACTACAGGCCATTGTGCGCGGCTATTAATCAGCGGGCGCTTGATGCTGTAAATACGCCACAGCTAAACCACTGCAACTGATAATCACCACACCAATCAACGCATATAGATCTGGCAGTTGGCCAAAAGCAAAATAGCCAACCACGCCAGCAAAAATAATTTGCGCGTAAGTAAAAGGCGCTAAAGTTGCGGCGCTGGAGTATTTCAGAGCAATAGTGAGCAGCATATGCGCCGTCATACCGAGCAGCCCTAACGCCAGCATAAACATCAGATCAAGGGTCGCGACATCCAAGGTGTATTGATCGGGTAGCACAAACAACAACATCACTGTACCGAACATACCGGATAAAAAATTGCTGGTCACCGCATGATCTGTGCTGGCTAAACGTCGCGTAATCAATTGATACACCGCAAAGCAGCAGGAGGCACACAGCGGTAGCAAGATCGCCGGCGTAAACAGCGCACCACCAGGCCGCACAATAAACAAGACCCCTAAAAAGCCCGCACACACCGCTACCCACTGACCACGGCTGACTTTCTCATGCAGTACCGCAGCCGATAAGATGGTCACAATCAGTGGCGCTAAAAACATCACCGCAGTGGCTTCAGCCAGCGGAATATAGGTTAAACCCTGAATAAACAACAAGCTGATACTCAGCAAACACACGCCACGCAATAACTGCAACCAAGGCCGCTGAGTGCGCAGCATCGTCCAGCGCATTGTCGGGAAAAACAAGCAAATCATCGCAACCGTTTGCACAAAATAGCGCAACCAAATCACCATAATTAATGGATAGGTCAAGGTTAAATATTTAGAAAAGCCATCATGGCTCGCCAATAACAAGCCAGCACACATGACTAATACAATCCCATACAACGGTTTTGACAGACTTCCCATAGCACCCATACTCAATTAGTTAGCTTGCTAACCATATCAAATAAATGAGCTCATCATGTGCGTTTAACTGCAGATTCAACAGCCATTACAACGCAGTGCCGTTGCGCAAAGCCTCTTTTTCAGCCACAGAGGGCGGCTTACGTCCGGCCAAATAATGCCGGCTAAAACGTGCAAACCATTGCTCCAAGGCCAGCGCTGCAGTTGTATCTTCAGCTAAATGCAAGCACAGCGCAGTCACTTCAGCGGTGCATAAGTGTTCTTCGCGAGTTGAGCGCCGCAAGCGATAACTGGAAATTGCATCAGGATGCAAACTCAATACCGGCAAATCAGCTAAATAAGCCGACTTGCGAAACATTTTACGCGCTTCAGTCCAAGTCCCATCCAGCACAATAAATAACGGCCGTTTGCCCGCTGCCTGCAACTGCGTATTGGGCACGCTATGCAGCACACGCTCAGCCGGCACATATTCATCGGGAAACACCACATAGGGTTGCCATTGTGGATCAGCGAGTAACGCTAAGATGGCCTCGTCCACTTCAGTGCGCGACCACGTGAAGGCAAAGGTATCGGGTACGACATCGGCGATCAACCAGCCGGTATTGGTCGGCTTTAAGGGCTCCGCATCGTACATCAACAAACACACCGCACTGTGCGCCGTCACCTGCGGCTGCCATGCGCACATGCAATACAGCTCACTGACACGGCAACGCTCACAGCGCACTAACAGCGCACCACGGGCTACAAAAGGCTTTTGACTGCGAGCCAAGCGTTGATCACGCAAACGCGATACGGCGTGCGGCATGGAAATGATCCTGCAAGAATAAAACATAAAGTTTAGCAGATTTATCTCTCAGACCGCTGCTCCAGTGTGCGATGCAGTACACAGCTTTTAGCCGCGACTTAGAGTGAAATGACACGCACAAAAAACGCAGCACTGAGGCTGCGTTTTTTGTCATGCACAGAGCACGGATTATTTGAAGACGATCTCACCCTCATCCAGAGTGGCTTGAATAGTCGTACCCGGCGCAAACTCGCCTGAGAGAATTTGTTGTGCCAAGGGGTTTTCAATCCAACGCTGAATCGCGCGCTTAAGTGGTCGCGCACCGTAGATTGGATCATAACCTTCAGCCACTAATTTCTCGAGCGCCTCTGGGGTTAATTCAAAGCGCAAGTCACGCTCCGTTAAACGCTGACGCAAACGACCCAACTGAATATCCGCAATACCCGCAATCTGCTCAGTACCCAGCGGCTCAAAGATCACCAACTCATCAATACGGTTGATAAACTCAGGGCGGAAGTGTGTGCCCACCGCATCCATCACTGCCGCACGCTGTGCCTCACGATCACCCATCA
>JAAZJF010000349.1 GCA_012800475.1 Gammaproteobacteria bacterium | reverse complement strand
TCATCTTCATAGCCGGTGATCATCGGCTTGATCATGCTAAATACGGTTTTGCCCATGGTGGCCATATACACGTGTGCGATGACGAAAATCAACATGGCAAAGGCCGCTGCGGTGTGCGCGAGTGCGACGCCTTCTAAGCTTAAGAAGCTGAGTCTCCAATCTGTCCACTGGTTGTAAAACAGATACAGCACCCCTGAAATCCAGATGGCCGGCGAGATCAGCAGCTTAAAGCCCAAATAGGCCAAACGCTGCAAGGGATTATGCTTGGCTTGCGAGGTGGCGCGGTACGGGTGTTCAGCGCCAGTGAAGGTGCCAATTAGATAGTAATAGGCCACCGCCCCGAGCTTGTCGGTGGTGGGGATATATTGACGCCACTCGCCGGTGGTGAAGTGCCAGAAAATGGCTAACACCCACAAGCCTAATAATGCATAGGCGGCGTACTCATGCAGTTGCGTCGCTTGGCCAAAGCCCAGCACGCTATAACTGCCGTGAATCTCAAAGCCGGTGAACATTAAAAAGAAAATCAAACCTGCCTGACACCAATGCCAGAAACGTTCAAAGCGCTTATAAATCATCGTCCGTTTCATACTTTTTTTCTCCTACGGCTGGCAATGATCCGTCCAGCAGCGTGGGCTAAACTACCGAGCAAGGTCAGTGCGGCAATTCCCCAGCCGGCATAGTCCAGCCAAATATTTCGATCACGGCCTGGCATATAAAAATCTGTAATAGCCGCCAAACGGCCATCACGGGCGTGACATGAGTTGCAGTCGAGTGCTTGTGAGGCGGGCGCGACCATATGCGCGATGGGCCAGTGCATACGGGTTTCGATAAAGTCGAAGTTGCCGCTGTATTCTTGCCCTGCATAGTCGGTACCGGCTTTGAGGGATTTGACCCAGTCAAAGTTCGTCCATAGTGCGGTGTCGTCATCAGCGCTATAGACATGGTTGACCAGCAAATGCTTGTGCACAGTGTCGTAAGGTTGCTTACCCTGCATGATTTTAAACGGCCAAATACGTGAATCAGGATTGGCATGACTGCCTTGAATCTGGTTTAAATCAATGGGTGCTTGGCTCTCGTCAATCTTATCTTCACGTAAAGTGTAACGTGTTTGCCCATCAAACCAACGATAGGCGGGCACCACATTTTCTTCGTGGCGAAAGGTACCTTTGGTGCTCAAGTACTTGAGATTACCGTTTTCATCGCGAATGGTTTGAGGTTTACCATCGGCATCTAACTGTCCTGCGGTTGACCAATCCCACCACGTTTTGGTGGCCACACCACCACGGGCAAATTCTGGAATATGACAGGTTTGGCACGCCACTTGATCCACGTGCTCATTGAGCTTGGGTGTGCTGTGCGGTGCAACGCCATGACATGATTCGCAAGATGCGCGAGTTTGGTCGGTATGCCCCGGCACATCAATACCCAAGGTATCGCGCGCATTGGTTAAATAACGGCTACCGGTCACGCTGTGTGCTGAAGTGGTGTGGCAATCAGCGCAAGCAAAGTTAGCGCCGTCTTTGGACATATGCACATCTAAGCTGCGTGGTGCAGTTAAAAGTGATGAGTCAAGATCGCCGTGTTTAACACCATCCCCACCGCCACCATAAAAGTGGCAGCTACCGCAGTTTTGGCTGCTGGTGGCGCCGATCTTTTGCGCGATATTGGCTAAGTTGGTCGTGCGCTTTTGGCTGGGATTGAGTGGGTCTGCAAACTCATAAATAGGGTGGCCTGCTCCCGTTGGAGACTTCTTATAGCCACCGGTGGTGTCGTGACAGATTAAACAGTCGACTGCACTTTCTGCTGCAGGTGGAGGTTGGCGCATATCATCCCAGCCGTAGCCGGTATGGCAACTGGTACAAAAAGGCTCATTGGAGGCCACCGAGCCGCAAAAGCTATTCACCACATGGCGTTTACCCAGCATTTGCCCGGTGGTTGGGTGCTCAAATTCCCAAGTCCAGTGCGTGGTTTGCTGCAGTTGTTGTGCCGCTTGTGTGTGGCACCCCAAGCAGGCTTGGGTCACTTCAGGCCCTGATGCAAAGGGCCCTTGCAGTTGTTTAAATTGGGTGTGATCTGCTGTGGATGATGCTGTGCGTTCTAAGGCTGCAGCCGGTAAGGCTCCTAGCGTCAGCAACATCACTGCAATAATGATGTGCCTGAACGATCGAAGACTGGAATACATCTTCATAGTGCCTCCTTGGGCTGCCTTTGCTTTTACTATCATAAATAACATTATATCATGGCGGATAATTATTAAGCGTACTCAGCCCTAAGCTTCATTGATGCAGGTCAGCTCAATAGTGAATTCGGGTAGAAAAGCTGCAAGGTGT
>JAAZJF010000348.1 GCA_012800475.1 Gammaproteobacteria bacterium | reverse complement strand
GCAGGTTAATGTATCGCCAGTGACCGCAATATTTGTAAAGTATAGCGGGCGTAAAGCATAGAACAAGCAAAAGGACTGCACGTTAGACGATTAAATGGCTAGAATGCCTCTTTTTATCTGCGGAGAAAGCACCGTGCGCGAAATTGTCCTGATTAACATCACAGGTGAAGACCGTCCGGGGTTGACCGCGGCGATCACTGGCGTCTTGGCGAACAGTGGTGTGAATATTTTGGATATTGGCCAAGCTGTGATTCACAACACCTTGTCCTTTGGTATTTTAGTTGAGATACCCAGCACTGAGCAGGCGTCTGCCGTGCTTAAAGATATTTTATTTACCGGTTATAAGCTTGATCAGCAAGTGCGCTTCACACCCGTGTCTGAAGAGGATTACCAGCAATGGGTCAGTGGCCAAGGTAAGCCGCGCTATATGGTGACCTTGTTGACGCGTAAAGTGACGGCTGAGCAGTTGCAGCGCGTCAGTGCGATTACCGCGCAATACGGTTTGAATATCGACCATATTGATCGGCTGTCCGGGCGCATGCCATTGGATACACCTGAAAACCAAGGTAAGGGCTGCATTGAGTTCTCGGTGCGCGGTGAGCCTGCGGATCCAGCGGCGTTGCGTGCTGAGTTTTTAAGTGTGGCGCAAGAGCTTAATGTCGACATTGCCTTTCAGCGCGATACGGTATTTCGTCGCAATCGCCGCTTAGCCGTCTTTGATATGGACTCGACGTTGATTGAAGCTGAGGTCATTGACGAGTTAGCCAAAGCGGCTGGCGTGGGTGAGCAAGTGGCGCAGATCACTGAGCGTGCAATGCAAGGTGAGCTTGATTTTAAAGCCAGCTTTAAAGAGCGCTTAGCTTTGCTGGAAGGTTTGTCTGAAGATGTATTGGCTGAGATTGGTGCATCCTTGCGTTTGACGGAAGGCGCTGAAATGTTGTTTGCCGAGCTCAAACGCTTAGGCTACAAAACAGCGATTTTATCCGGTGGCTTCACCTACTTTGCTAAGCAATTGCAAGAGCGCTTAGGCATTGATTATGTGTATGCCAATGAGTTGGAAATTGTCGACGGTAAACTGACAGGCCGCGCCATTGAGCCGATTGTTGATGCCCAGCGCAAAGCTGATTTGCTACGTGAGCTCACGGCGCAAGAAGGTTTGCGTTTAGAGCAGACTATAGCAGTGGGCGATGGTGCCAATGATTTACCGATGCTGGCGCTAGCCGGTTTAGGTGTGGCGTTCCGCGCTAAGCCGATGGTGAAAAAATCAGCCCGCCAGGCTATTTCGACGTTAGGCTTGGATGGTATTTTGTATCTGCTGGGCTACCGTGACCGTGAAGGTGCTGAGGATTAATACCCCTCAGCATCTATTTTAAAAGCCTGTATCGCGCTGCGCTGTGCTCCTTATTAGCACAGCGCGGGCTGCGTCTTAGTACAAGGTACCTAAAGCACTGCGACTGAAGGGTTGCACTTCGCTGTCGCGACCATCACGTATTTTTGCTGCCCACTCGGGGTCGAGCAATAGCGCACGGCCCACAGCCACCAAGTCAAACTCTTCGGCGGCTAAACGGCTCAGCAACCCTTCCAAATTGGAGGGTTGGGCGACTTCTTCAGTGCCAGCCAAAAAGCTGGTGAACTCGCTGCCATCTAAACCTACGCTGCCAACAGTAATGGTTGGTTTGTTGATCAGTTGACGAGTCCAACCGGCCAGATTCAGCTCTGAGTCAGCAAACTCAGGCTCCCAAAAACGGCGGGTCGAGCAGTGGAAAATATCGACGCCGGCGTCTGCCAGCGGTTGTAAAAAGGCTTTGAGCTCTGCAGGAGTCTGTGCCAGACGTGCGCTGTAGTCTTGTTGCTTCCATTGTGAGAAACGGAACACAATTGGGAAGTCAGGCCCCACTGCAGCACGCACGGCGCTAATGATCTCAACGGCAAAACGACCGCGATTGGCCATGCTGCCGCCGTATTGGTCGGTGCGCTGGTTGGTGCCATCCCAGAAAAACTGATCAATTAAATAACCGTGAGCGCCATGAATCTCGATACCGTCCATGCCAATGGCTTGCGCATCTTGGGCGGCTTGCGCAAAGGCGGCAACCACCTCATCAATGTCCGCTTGAGTCATGGCATGAATGATTTCTTTACCGTCTTTGTGCTGCGCCATCGGGCCGTAGCCAGGCACGCTGGCATCAGGTTCGGTACCTAAACGACGGACGTTACCGACGTGCCAAAGTTGCGGAATGATCTTACCGCCTTCAGCATGCACAGCGCTGACTACATCCTTCCAGCCCGCCAATGCATCCTGCCCATAAAAACGTGGGACATGCGGGTAGCCGTTGGCGGCGCAATGATTGACCGTTGTCCCTTCGGTGATAATCAGACCCACACCTGCCGCAGCACGCTTACGGTAATACTCCACCACTTTTTCGTTAGGAATACCGCCCGGTGAAAATGAACGGGTCATGGGCGCCATCACCACACGTGTAGGTAAAGCGAGTGTGCCCAGCTGTAAAGGTTTAAATAGTAACTGTGGATCGTTCATAACGTGCTCCGTATATATTGTTTTGCATCGATTGCGAGCATTTGTGTTTCTTTAGGTCATAAATCGACTTATGTGATGCCCAAGGTATCAGAGAAATCACCGTTAAAGCCACGCTCGAGTTTGATTCTTAAGGTCAAGTCGGTGCGTGAGTCGGCAAATTTTACCGCATCGCCAAAACTGATCGCATCATTGCTAAACAGAGTAAATAAGGCTTGATCAAAGGTTTGCAAACCTTGCTCTTGGGAGCGCGCAATAGCTTGTTTTAAATCACTGAGTTGATCACGCACAATTAAATCTTTGACATAAGGCGTTGCCAGCATCACTTCAACAGCTGCCACGCGCTTTTGTTGAACCCCAGGGATCAGGCGTTGCCCAATAATGGCGGTTAAGTTGTGTGCGACATCACCTAGAATTTGCTTGCGTACTTCTTCTGGGAAAAAGCGTGCAATGCGCTCTAACGCATGGGTGGTGCTGGTGGCGTGTAAGGTTGCGACACACAGATGACCTGTTTCAGCGTAGTGCAGGGCGTGTTGCATGGTGTCTTTATCGCGGATTTCACCAATCATAATCACATCCGGCGCTTCGCGTAAGGCATGGTGCAAGGCCGTAGCAAAGCTGTGGGTGTCTAAACCCACTTCGCGCTGGTTAATAATGGATTTTTTATGTTTATGTAAAAACTCGATAGGGTCTTCAACGCATAAAATATGGCCATGTGCATGGGTGTTGCGGTAATCCAGCATCGCCGCCAGAGTGGTTGATTTACCTGAGCCGGCTGCACCGACCACTAAAATCAAACCGCGACTGAGCATCGATAAGCGGCTTAATACGGGCGGCAAACCCAAGGCCTCAAAGTTGGGAATCACATTTTTAATATGGCGCACGACCATGGAAACTTCGCCGCGCTGATAAAATACATTGACCCGAAATCGCCCTGCGCCTTGGACGCCAACAGCTAAATCCATTTCCAAATTGCGCTCAAATTCGGCAATTTGTTTTTGCGTCATCAATTGGTAAGCCATCTGCTGAATAGATGACGGACCTAAAAAGCCTGTACCAACAGTATGCGCTGCGCCTTCAACTTTCATTTGTACCGCAGCGCCGACGCTGAAGTACATATCTGAACCACCCTGTTCATGCAGTAAGTTGAGGTAATTAAATATATCGTGAGAGGACATGACAAAACCTTTGTTGAGGGTGGGTCCAAGAGCAGTACAGCCGTTAGATAAAGCCTCCTTTCTTCACGATGCTATCGTGTCAAACGTCCATAAAATAGCGTCAAACTGTTTTTTTATCCGCGATGCTACATTTTTTAATGTTTTTTACCGAGTGCGACAATACGTCAAGATGCCCTTTATCACGGGGCTTGCAGCTTGTTTATATTCATTTTACGGTAATTTTTTTAAAAGAATCCTCCATTATGACGAGTCAGTCACAGACTTATCCGTTAAAATCTATGGTTTTGCACGAGCTGCTGTAGCGGGTGGCTTACATTTTTAATGACCAAGGTTTAAATCATGCCACAACAAATAAACCAAAATATGCCTTCGTATTTAGACTCTGATAATCCAGGTCCATGGGGTATTTTCCTCGAACAAGTTGACCGTGTTGCACCTTATATGGGTGAATTGAGTCAGTGGACTGATACTTTAAAACACCCTGAGCGCAGCTTGATTGTCGATGTGCCGGTACGTTTAGATGACGGTACTATTGCACACTTTGAAGGCTACCGTGTACAGCACAGTCTCAATCGCGGCCCAGGTAAAGGTGGCGTGCGTTTTCACCAAGATGTGACGCTATCGGAAGTGATGGCTTTGTCTGCTTGGATGTCGGTTAAAACGGCGGTTGTCGGTTTGCCTTTTGGCGGTGCTAAGGGTGGTATTCGTGTTGACCCGCGCAAGTATTCACAAGGTGAAATTGAGCGTATTACGCGTCGTTATACCAGCGAAATCAGCTCTATTATTGGTGTTGATAAAGATATTCCAGGCCCTGATGTAAACACCAATGCCCAGACTATGGCTTGGATGATGGACACCTATTCCATGCAAGTGGGCACCACGCAGCCGGGTATTGTTACAGGTAAGCCCATTGCTCTTGGCGGCAGTTTAGGTCGTGTTGAAGCGACAGGTCGTGGTGTGTTTATTGTCGGTGTCGCTGCGGCGAAAGATGCGGGTATTAATCTCACCGGTGCGCGCATTAGCATTCAAGGTTTTGGTAATGTGGGCGGTACAGCTGCGCGTTTGTTCACTGAAGTGGGCGCGAAGATTGTCGCTGTACAAGACCACACCGGCACAATTTATGATGAAAATGGCCTTGATGTTGAAGCCTTATTGACTCATGTGAAGAACACCGGTGGTGTGGGTGGCGCAGCCAATACCACAGCCATTGCAGCGGATGAGTTCTGGGCGATTGAAACTGATATTTTGATTCCAGCAGCTTTAGAAGGCCAGATTAATAAGCAGAATGCGGATGCTGTGTGCGCAAAAATCGTGGTTGAGGGTGCGAACGGTCCAACCACACCTGAAGCAGATGACATTCTGACCAGCAAGGGCGTAGTGATTGTGCCGGATGTTTTGGCCAATGCCGGTGGTGTAACCGTGAGCTACTTTGAGTGGGTGCAAAACTCATCGAGTTTTTACTGGTCGGTTGAAGAGATCAATCAGCGTTTAGAAAAAATCATGCTGGATGCTTACCACGCCCTCACTGCCACGGCAGCGGAGCATGATGTGTCCTTACGTACAGCAGCCTTTATTACCGCATGCACGCGCATTCTTGAAGCGCGTCAATTGCGTGGCTTGTTCCCGTAAGTCACTGCATATGCAGTTGTGCCCGCATCGGTTGAAGATCGGTGTGGGTGCTGTGCTTATTCATTGCAGTTGTAAATGACACCCACAAAAAAGCCTGCATTAATGCAGGCTTTTTTTATGACCGCTTAAAGCTTATGCGCGTTCATCGGGCAAAGCAGCAATTACGTCTTCAGCTTGTAAGCCTTTCTCACGGTCCATCACGGTAAACTCAACCCGCTGACCTTCAACGAGCACGCGGTGCCCTTCGCCACGAATGGCGCGAAAGTGCACAAAGATATCATCGCCAGTATCACGTGAGATAAAACCAAAACCCTTTGAGGTGTTAAACCACTTCACTGTACCTGTTTCACGGTCGCTTAAATCCTGCGATAGCGGCGCACTTTTGGTGCTGACTTTGCGCAAATTCAAAGCTAAATGCAGGACAACTGCTGAGATCAGGGTGGTCAGGCTTAAAATATGATTGGCCGGTTGTTCAACCCCACGCAACATCAGGATTGTTTGCATGACTGTCGCTAAAACAATTAATGCAGAGACTAAGGTTTGTAATTGACGACGACTGCCACGCGCCCATGTGGGCAAAATCGGTGCAATCAGTAAGTTGGCTGCAGCAAAAGAAGCCAGCAGTAGGGCCGAGGCTAGATTGTTACCGGCCAAAATAAGCGACAGGAGCAGTGCGCTCGCACCGGTTACTAAATGAACAATTTTTAACATACGCAATGGACTCACCTTGGTAAGAAACACAATAAATAAGAGAACCGACTACAAGTGCAGCGTTCAAGCAAATCAACGCTGCGGTGGTACCCAAAGGATGGTGGATAAAAACCATCACCCCTCCAGGCTTATTAAACAGCAAACTTGGCAATGACTCAAACAACTAAAGTCGCTATGACCCGCTTGTTATACAAAAAAGCAGCCGGTGCAGGTAAAGAAAGATAATGGTTCGTATTCGAATCAGTTATGCACGCACCAGATCACAGTCATGAAGGCTCGCTATAGCTTGGCGTTCGACATGGCATAGCCGTCAGCGCTGTTAGGCTATATAATCAAGGTTTTCTGCGATAGCTTTGTGCGTACGCTGTAGATCAGCGTTGTGGATGCAAAGACTGTCGGTTATTTCATATTTTCTAGGAAGCGAACGCCATCATGATGCGCAGCCACTATTGCGGACACTTAAACGAATCCTTAAGCGGACAAACCGTCACTCTGTGCGGTTGGGTCCACCGTCGTCGCGACCACGGCGGAGTTATTTTCCTTGATATCCGTGATCGCGAAGGCCTTGCTCAAGTCGTTTTTAATCCAGAACAAGCCGATATTTTTGCCACTGCTGACCGTGTGCGCAGCGAATATGTGGTGAAAGTGACAGGCGTGGTAAATCCGCGTCCAGACGGTGCTGTCAATCCCAATATGCCCAGCGGCGCGATTGAAGTGATTGCCACTGATTTAGAAGTACTGAACCAAGCTGAAACCACACCCTTCCCATTGCATGAGCATTCGGATGTCGGTGAAGAAACACGCTTGCGTTACCGCTTTATTGACTTGCGTCGTCCAGAAATGGCCGCTAAGTTAAAATTACGCTCACGTGTGACCACCAGCATTCGTCGCTATTTAGATGACAATGGCTTTTTGGATGTGGAAACACCAATCCTGACCCGTGCCACACCTGAAGGCGCGCGTGACTATTTAGTGCCCAGCCGTACTCATGCCGGTAGTTTCTTTGCTTTGCCGCAATCACCGCAGTTGTTTAAGCAGCTGTTGATGGTGGCCGGTGTGGATCGTTACTATCAAATCGCTAAGTGCTTCCGTGATGAAGACTTGCGTGCGGATCGTCAGCCAGAATTCACTCAGATTGATATTGAAACCAGCTTTATGGATGAGGCGGACATTATGTCCATCACCGAAACCATGGTGCGTCAGCTGTTTAAAGACGTACTGGATGTAGAGTTCGGTGAGTTCCCACACATGACCTACGAAGAAGCGATGCGTCGCTTTGGTTCGGACAAGCCCGACTTGCGTATTCCGCTGGAGCTTGTGGACATTGCTGATCAGCTCACCGAAGTTGATTTTAAAGTGTTTAGCGGTCCTGCCAATGATCCTAAAGGTCGTGTGGCGGCGTTGCGTGTACCCGGTCAGGGCAGCATGCCACGCGGTAAAATTGATGAGTACACCAAGTATGTGAGCAACTACGGCGCACGCGGCTTGGCGTACATCAAAGTCAATGAGCGCGCTAAAGGTGCGGAAGGTTTACAGTCACCGATTGTTAAATTTATTCCAGAAGAGAACCTCAACACCATTCTGGATCGTGTTGGTGCAGTCGATGGCGATATCGTCTTCTTTGGTGCCTATAAAGCACAGATTGTCAGCGATGCTTTAGGTGCGTTGCGTATTCGTTTAGGTCATGACTTAGAGTTATTGACCTGCAAGTGGGCGCCAATGTGGGTGGTTGATTTCCCCATGTTTGAAAGCAACGATGATGGCTCGCTGACCGCGATTCACCACCCGTTCACTGCACCAAAATGCTCACCTGAAGAGTTGCGTGCGAACCCAAGCACAGCCTTGTCACGCGCTTACGATATGGTACTCAACGGTACTGAGTTGGGCGGTGGTTCGATCCGTATTCATGATCGCACTATGCAGCAAACTGTATTTGAGATTCTCGGCATTGCTGAGGCTGAGCAACAAGAGAAGTTTGGCTTCTTGCTGGATGCACTTAAGTACGGTGCACCACCACACGGTGGTTTGGCCTTTGGTTTAGACCGTTTAGTGATGTTGATGACCGGCGCACAATCGATTCGTGAAGTGATTGCCTTCCCGAAAACTCAAAGTGCCGCCTGTGTGATGACACAAG
>JAAZJF010000347.1 GCA_012800475.1 Gammaproteobacteria bacterium | reverse complement strand
CTTTACGTGGCCAATATCAGCATGTGCGTGCCTGTATTGAGCGTGATGGCAGCTGGCAAGGTGAAATCTTAGGTCTGCGTAAAAACGGTGAGTTGTATCCGCAAATATTACGCATTCATGTGGTGACTAATACGCAAGGTGCACGCACACATATCGTTGGTTTTTTTACCGATTTAACGATACGCCGACAAGCAGAAGAACGTTTAAGCTATTTAACCCAATATGATGAGCTCACAGGTCTAGCCAATCGGGGGTTGTTCCATAAGCGCTTGCAGCAAGCGGTTGAGCATGCTCGACAAGTCGGTGAGCGGGTGGTGCTGCTGCATTTAGATTTGGATCGTTTTAAAGTCTTAAACGATAGCTTAGGTGTAGAAACAGCAGATCGTGTTTTGCACATCATGAGCCAACGCTTAATGCAGATTTTACCCGATGCCAATACAGTGGCGCGTTTGGGTGGTGACGAGTTTGCGGTTATTTTAGACGGGGCATTATCCATATCTGATTTGACCGCTTTAGCTGACTCGGTGCTGGCGCATATTCGAGTACCGGTGGCCGTGGCGGTTGGCGCAAATGAGCTGATCATCAGTGCGTCTTTAGGGGTGAGTATTTTACCGAAAAATGCCCGAGATCCTGTTGCCTTAATCAGCCAAGCCAACTTAGCCATGCAGCATGCCAAGCATTTAGGCGGTGATAATGCACAGTTTTATACCAACCAAATCCAAACCTTTACGCTGGAGCGTTTAGAGCTTGAGCAAGAGTTACGCCGCGCCATTGAAGATGGGCAGCTGGAGGCTTACTACCAACCCAAATTGACCTTAGCCGATGGAGTGGTGCGTTCTGCCGAAGCTTTAGTGCGCTGGAATCATCCACAGCGTGGCTTATTGGTGTCAGGGCAGTTTATTGAGTTAGCAGAAGAAGCAGGTCTGGTGGCTGCGATCAGTGAGCAAGTCTTGGAGCAAGCTTGCCAACAAGCCTATGTGTGGTGGCAGCAAGGTCTGCCCATTCGGATGGCGGTCAATGTCTCGGTCAGTCATGTGCGCCAAGGTCACTTAGTGCAGTTGGTTGAACGTGTTTTGGCGCAAACAGGTTTGCCTGCGCATTTGTTAGAGCTGGAGCTCACAGAAAGTCAAATGCTGGAAAATACTCAAGGGACTATTGCAATCTTTAAACAGTTGCGCGCCTTGGGTGTGTCGTTAGCCATTGATGATTTTGGTACGGGGTATTCGTCGCTCAGTTATTTAAAACGCTTTCCAGCGACCAGCTTAAAAATCGATCAAAGTTTTATTCGTGATGTGGTCAATAACGAAGAAGATGCCGCGATCACGCGGGCCATTATTGCTATGGCGCACAGTTTAAATTTGCTGGTGGTGGCTGAAGGAGTTGAAACAACGGCGCAAATGGATTTCTTAAAAGCCCATGGCTGTGATGAGATTCAAGGCTATTTGCTGGCCAAACCTCTTTCAGCTGAGGCGTTCACCGAGTATTTGTTGCAGCGTCAGTAGCTGATTGAGCCTCAACCCTATTGGACTGAGGCTCAATAGCATAGAGCAATGATTATGCCCCGCGGGTGTTACCACTGGTGAGGTTGCGCATCAGCAAAGCGTGTTCTAAATTCACGTTTTCGGGGATTGGGATAAATAGTACGTGGCCATTACCCGGCGCATCATCACGGCTTTTGCCTTTTTGATCTTCAATGTATTTTAGATCAAAGGTGATATTGCCTTGTGGTGTCATCAACTCAATTGAGTCACCGACCGCAAAGCGATTTTTCACTATGACTTCGGCTAAATCACCACGCCGTACACCGGTCATTTCGCCAACAAACTGCTGACGATCTGAGATTGAATAGCCATACTCGTAGTTCTGGTATTCATCGTGCACATGGCGACGTAAGAAACCTTCGGTGTAACCACGGTGTGCCAAGGATTCGAGTGTATCCATCAATGACTTATCAAATGGACGACCAGCCACCGCATCATCAATGGCTTTACGATAGACCTGCGCCGTACGTGCGACATAGTAGTGCGACTTGGTGCGGCCTTCGATTTTCAATGAGTGCAAGCCCATCTGCACCATGCGTTCCACGTGCTGTACGGCACGTAAATCTTTCGAGTTCATAATATACGTGCCGTGCTCATCTTCTGAGACCGACATATATTCACCCGGACGACCTTCTTCTTCCAAGAGGAATACTTCGTCGGTGGGCGCGCCAGCGCCAAGAACAGGTTCAACAGCTTGCATCAGCGCTGGATCGGCATGTTGTACGGCTCTAATCGGCTCGTACTTATGCACGATATCGCCTAGCTCATTTTCTTTGGCTTCGTGGGTTTTATATTCCCAGCGGCAGGCGTTGGTACAGGAACCTTGGTTTGGGTCACGCTTATTAATGTAGCCCGACAGCAAGCAACGGCCGGAGTAAGCCATGCATAACGCACCGTGCACAAACACCTCAAGCTCCATTTCTGGCACTTCTTGGCGAATCTGCTGGATTTCATCCAGTGATAACTCACGAGATAAAATGGCACGGGTTAAGCCTTGAGCATGCCAAAACTTCACACTGGCATAGTTCACTGCGTTGGCTTGCACCGACAGATGAATATTCATCTGCGGGAAATGCTCACGCACCATCATAATCAAACCCGGGTCAGACATGATCAGCGCATCAGGGCCCATGGCAATCACGGGCTCTAAAT
>JAAZJF010000392.1 GCA_012800475.1 Gammaproteobacteria bacterium | reverse complement strand
TAGGTGCTGCGATCCTGTAAACTTTCCAGCAACAGATTGCCACCAATATCCGCAGTAACCTGTTCGCCCTTAACCACTGCGCCCTGCAAGCGGGTATCTGCACCGGATTCCAGATGCACCTGCCGACCCGCTTCAACTTGAGTGTTGCTCCACAGGCTGTCGTTGCCATCTGACTTGCCACGGAATTGGTTGGCAGCCAGATCCAGTGTGAAGCCGGTTTGTGAGCCGCCCAGACCAAAGCCTACGCCCACACTCCAGCCTCCGCCACTGTTTTTGCTGCTTTGTGTAGCGGTGTTTTCTGCTGCACGCAGCAAAATATTGCGATCAGCGGCTAGCCTGATGCCCTGCCCGGCGGACAGGCGACTGCCAATAATATTCAGGTCACTGTCCTGTGCGCCGGTGGCCTGAACGTGAATATCTCCTCCCGCTATCACGCTGCTTGCGGATACATTTTGCCCCTGTTGTGTGCTGTGGCTTTTGCTGTTGTTATTGCTCAGGTTAAGGCTGATTTTAATCCCGCCGACATTGCCGTTATACAATGCCTGAGCGCCGTCATAGGCCGCTTTGCTCTGCATAGCCAGAGTGGCTGCGGCCAGTGTTTGCATACGCGGGTCATCGGTGCGTTCACGTGCCTTGTTGACCTGCTGCATACTCTGAATGGCATTCACTACCGGGATACTGACGGTGCCACCGACTGCTGTACGATTGGCGCTGCGGGTTTCTGAGTGGCTGAGCTGATCATAGCCAGCCTCAATATTCACCTGCTTGCCCTGAATATGGATATCACCCTCAAGGGCCAGCACACCGCTGGCGGTTTGTTGGTAGGTTTCACCCGCTTGCAGATGGATATTTCCAGTCAGTGAAGCCAGCTGACTGCCACTTTGCTGAAGCGTTTCGCCTTGTGTTTTGACTTTTTGTTTCACCTGTCCTATCGCCGGCTGCCACCAACTACCGATCTCGCCGGTTTTCTTGCTGCTGGATGATGTTGAGCTGTGCGAGGTGTTTTCTGCACTGACAATATCCAGGTCACGTCCTGCCCTGATGTGCATATCCCGCTCGCTGATCAGGGTGCTACCTTGGATGCGGGTGTCTCGACCGCCTTTAATTAGCAGGTTATCGGCACTGAGATAGCTGCCCACCGCCGTACCGCTACCCTGTTCGGCGGCTTGTTGCTTTTGCGTGTGCGTCAGCAAGGCGTGATGACTGAAGCCCAGCTTGCTGGAGTGCTTACTCTGGCTTTGACTGCTGGATTGTGTGGCGCTGGACAGTTAAACATCACGTTCTGCCTGCAACGCCATATCACCCTGCGCTCGCAGATCGCCTGCGTTCACGCGCAAGTCCTGCCCAGCCACAATCAGAATACTGCCAGCATCGACCGTTGTGCCAACGATCTGTGTCTGGCTTTGACTACTGGTTTTCCCCTTACTCGACAACAATCCCGATTTCGACTTAGCACTGGCATGACGGTTGTTGTTTTCAGCAGCCAGTAACAGGATGTCACCGTCTGACTGTAGCTCAAGATGGTGCTCTGCTTGCAGTTGAGCACCCTGACTGACGATTGCTTCAGCTCCATGCATAAGCAAATCGATACCCGCCTGAATAGAAGATACGACTGCGGTACTATTGTCACTTTCACTCATTCGATAATTCTTGCGCCCAAAGCTACCTTTCTTCTTTTTCTCAGAAAATGAGTAGTCATAGTCCTGCTCAGCCAGCAGCTGCACCTTGCCGCCAGCGACTAAGTAAGCTTCGTCATTTGCTACAACAGAGCTGGACACTAGGGTTAAGTCTTGGCCAGCAACAGCCGTGAACTGGCCACCAGAGTTAACCTCTGTGTCGACTTGCCGCACTTGATCACGCTGGCTGGTACGTTTTTTACTTTTGCTATAGTGATGGCTTTCATTGGCGGCTGCGGCCAATGTCAGGTCATTGCCGGCAATCAACTGCATATCTTTGCCTGACTGCACACGACTGGCAATAGCAGTTAAGTCACGTCCGGCCTGAATACTTAAGTTGCCATCTGCCCGAGTTTCACTGCTTAACTGTGTGGTTTGACTGTTGAGATAGTGACTGCCGTGACTGTTACCGTGATGCTCCTCCACAGAAGCGAGGGTGACGTCGCGGCCGGCATTGATATGTAAGCCGCCGCGACTTTCTAATACGCTGCCTAAATTGTGCACATCGCGACCCGCCTTAAGAGTTAAGTCGCGTGTGGCATCGATGCGCGCTGCGCTATCGGCAAAGCTGCTTTCCCAGCGGCTGTTACCCAGCGCACTTGCATGGCGGGTAACGGTACGCTCATTGAGAATATCCCCAGTGCGCGCTGTCAGGTCAACATCACGCCCGGCTAAGATGCCACCTTGACGGTTATAGATACTGTTTTCAGCCAACAAAGATAAGCGCTCGCCGGCATGGATTAAGCCGCTGTTGTGGATAGTTTGCGCCTGTGCACTGAGGTTATTGCTTGCCCGTAACGTGCCTTGATTGTTTAAATCACCACCGCTCACCAAGGTCAAATCACCCCCTTGAATTAAAGCGCCGCTCGGTGCTAAACGGCCTTCGGTTTGCGCTAGATACAACACTGGGGTGAGTACTTTTTCACCCAGCACTTCGCGCTCTTCCATCCAGACAATATCGTGGGTCAGTGCAGCCACTTGCTCTGCACTGAGCGAGATGCCAACTGACAAACTTAAAGCATCTTTGCTGGCAATGGCATTGTCCATCAAGTAACGGTAAATGGCTTCGTCGCTATGAATGCCAGCAATAAAGCGTTGACCAGTACGCGCCGTCCAAGCTTCGCGTAACAGACGCTGCTCGTACAGGCCGTCAC
>JAAZJF010000361.1 GCA_012800475.1 Gammaproteobacteria bacterium | reverse complement strand
TGTATAGCAACGGCGAGTTGATAAACAATGTGCGCATTGGTGTGCAAAATGTATCGGGTAGTCGCACTTTTACCGACCCTTCTATGGGCGACCCGTTCAGTTCATATAGTAACAACAGCATAGAGTTGAGTGGTAGGAATCTGTTTTCGCAAAACGAAGCGTTGCAGCTCAATGCAAAAGGTGAGTACGAACTGTTTGATGGGATGCTCGATTTTAATCTGAATGGATACTACTATACGCAAGGTAACACCCGTCCGCAGGTTACCAACACCTATATCGATTTTAAGAAGAACAACAAAGGAATTAGGATAGGAAATATCTCCGAGAGTTTAGAGAAATATGTAAACGGACGCGGAGTGAAAACCTATTTTGAGGATAGAGAAAAAGGAGCCTATTTTGAAGTAGGGTGGGCAGATAAAACATACAACCTATTGGGCGATCAATACCGTGCTGATAGTGGTGGCTACACAGCCTATGTCAAAACCATGCTTAGTACTCGCAAAGAGGGGGAGTATGAGGGAAGCATTCTTTACGATCAAACCCCTTATGAGAATTCGGAGAGTGTGGTAGCTATGAATGAGTACAACTTTGAGGTGATGAAGGATGTACGCGTTGGCTTTGAGCTGGGTGCAGGTGTAACCAGATTGTTGAAGGCAGATGAGTCGCCCATTGAACCATCCGTTGCCATGGGATTTAAGCTGAGTGGTAAGTTTGGTAAATATAATATTAATAGCAGTAACTTCTTAAGTACAGGCTATTATCCTGGTGTAAGGCGCGGCGTGGTGCAATTGAACCAACGCATTAGTCGCCCTGTTGGAAAAGTGGGTATGTGGGTAGGTTATTCGCTCTACAGATACAACCCATCGCAACTGGAAGAACGCAATTCATTCTACTCTCATAGTAGAGGTAATTCGCGATTTGAGTTGGGAACTAATTTCTCCTTTGCTCGCAATACACGCATGAGCATTACAGCAAAACAGCAAACCGACGAAGGGGTGATTGGTTATAGCAATCAAGCAGATCAAGAAACATCAAAAATGCACTCGTTGGGTCTAACCGAATCTATCAATTGGCGCAGTCGCAATGGAGAGCATTCCGTTGGATTGTCAGCAGAAAACGGGTTCACTAAGATACCTTTTGTGGATGGTGAGCAGTTTCAATTGCGTGTGAATGCTAACTGGAACTACCGCATCTTCACACTCAATAGCTACTACCAACAAGGAGATTTCACCATCTATGAGGCATACAGAAATGCCCTTAATAAAGAAGACAATTATCGCTTCAATGTTTCGGGTGGGGTAAGGAAAGAGTTTTTTGGCAAAAGACTTAAAACTGACTTGAATGTAAATTACAACCGTGATTCTTATTCGGGATCAAATTGGACCTACTCGGGGCGTGTGGATTATGCCCTCACTCCTCAGTTTTCGTGTTTTGTAAATGCGTACGCATATAGTTACAGCAGTAGCAGTTATAGTTCGTTCAACACCAATGTGCAAGCAGGTGTTCGCTACAACCTACCTACAACTAGACAAGCATCAGTGGGTAAAAAAGGAGACATGAAGCTATTCCTTTACTACGACAACAATGTGAATGGTGTGTATGATGAGGGAGATACTCCTGCTGAAGGTCGCATTGTGTCGATTGGTGGTGTAAGCTTTATAAGCAATAGAAAGGGTGAAGTGGTGTATAAGAAAGTTCCATATAACGATTACGCACTTAAAATACCATCGCAAGATTGGTATGCAGTTGCTCCAGCTTCTATAACTATTGGGGAAAGACGCACAACCCTTGAAATACCATTGCAACGCACAGGAAAAGTAACAGGTAAATTATTCTATAAATACGATGCACGCATGAGTGAAGAGTTTGCCGAAAAATATGGAGGCCTGCGCATGTGGGCTACTGCCACAGATGGGCGAAAAATTGAAGCCCTCACCAATGCCAATGGAGAGTTTACACTCTTCCTTCCAGTGGGTGAGTACGAAATATCGGTTGATGCCAACTCTTTGACCAAGAATGTATATACCGACTTCGAACCACAAACAGTGAAAGTAGTGGCAGATGAAACAACGGAAATCCCTGCTATTGAATTGAAGATTCAGCAGCGGAAG
>JAAZJF010000346.1 GCA_012800475.1 Gammaproteobacteria bacterium | reverse complement strand
CCAATCAAGTTTTACAGCAAGTTGAGCCATTACTGCCTAAACCCACTGAGCCGGTTGATTGGTATAAGGTGTATGCCGCCAGTTGGCAGCGGCAAGGCAACAGCAGCTTTTTTCGTCCGATTGTTTTAGGGGCGGATATTCGTTTAACGGATTTGTTAGGTGTGGAGCGCCAGAGTGAGCAGTTGCTGCGTAATACTCAGCAATTTATGCGCGGCTTTCCTGCCAATCATGCCTTGTTATGGGGCGCGCGCGGCACAGGTAAATCTTCTTTAGTGCGTGCTTTATTAGCAGAGTATGCACCGGCAGGCTTGCGCTTGATTGAAGTGGAGCGCAATGATCTGGCTGACTTGCCTATGATTGTTGAGTCTTTAGCCGGCTTAGCACAGCACTTTATTGTCTTTTGTGATGATCTGTCCTTTGAAGCGGGTGAAGGGGATTATCGCATTTTAAAAAGTGTGCTGGATGGCTCCTTAGAGCGCGCGCCGGATAATGTACTGTTGTACGCCACATCCAATCGCCGCCACTTGCTCCCTGAGCAGCACAGCGATAACCAACATTGGCAGCAGGGCGATGGCGGTGAGCTGCATCCTAATGAAGCCGTTGAAGATAAAATCGCGCTGTCAGATCGTTTTGGTTTGTGGCTGTCTTTTTATCCTTTTGACCAAGAGCATTACTTAGCCGTGGTGCAACACTGGATCGCTGAATACGCCAAACCCACGTCACTAGAGTGGCAGTTTGATGACAGCGCTGCTAAAGAGGCCATCAGCTGGGCGTCAGCGCGGGGCAATCGCAATGGTCGCTGCGCCGCACAATTTGCTAAACAGTGGGTTGGGCTGCGCTTGCTGGAGCAGCGAGCGACATAAAAAGCGCGGTGCAGACTTAGAGTGCACTATTGATTGGGTTAATGCCGTGCAAGCTTTATACTGCGCGACTTGTTTTTAAGGGGATAGGTTATGACCACGCCACACGTCAAACATCATTTGGAACTGCTGGCGCACCTGCGCACCATTTTAGTCGCGGTTGCTGATGCTGAGGTGATACCAGAAAATCACCATGCATTATTTCTGGAGCGCTTTGATGACATGGTCGAACGCTTAAATGACAGCACCGAAGATTTATATATGGGCCAAGACATTATCAGTCAGGTCTTTCAGCGCTACCCGCAAATCGCGCACTTGGTGCCCCGCGATTTATTATGGTTCTTTGGCGGTGACTGCCTGCATTTTATGCCAGACGATGAAATTGATAAGTTTCAGCAATTGGAAGATCGCCGCTACGCAGCATTAGATAAGGGCGAGGATTTTGACTGGAACCAAGAGCTGCAACTGATGTTTATGCCGCAAAATGCCCCGGAACATTAATATCTAAACTATTTTCATAATAGCGCTTGACGGATAGCGATCTGATCCGTAATATACGCGCCACTTCCAAGCAATACTGCAAACGCAAAACGCTACGAAGTTGCAAGCTTTAAAAAGCTTATAGGATGCGTCCCCTTCGTCTAGTGGCCTAGGACACCGCCCTTTCACGGCGGTAACAGGGGTTCGAGTCCCCTAGGGGACGCCACTTTTGCGGGAATAGCTCAGTTGGTAGAGCACGACCTTGCCAAGGTCGGGGTCGCGAGTTCGAGTCTCGTTTCCCGCTCCAAATTTGGCGTCAAGCTAAAAGAAAAAAGAGCCGAAAGGCTCTTTTTTTTCGTCTG
>JAAZJF010000362.1 GCA_012800475.1 Gammaproteobacteria bacterium | reverse complement strand
CCTTTGCCATGTGGAACACCTCGTTTTTAGTGCGCTCACATGAACTGTCATTGCAGCACGCAGGTATTTTAGCAGGCGTTGTGACCGGTCTGAGTGCTGCCGTGGGCAGCATATTCAGCGGCTGGCTCACAGACCGTCTCAGCGCTCATAACCGTGACTGGTTAGTGGGCATCCCAATTGTTGGTCATGTGGTTGCCACTGCAGCCATGATCATTTATTTGCTCTCCCCTGCCGGAATTGCCTTTACTGTGGCCGGTATCCCTATCCCCAGTGCGATGCTGTGGTGTGCTCTCTCAGGTTTCTTTACCGTGTTCTGGGTCGCCCCATCATTTAACTTGCTCTCACAACTGGTCACCCAATGGCAACGCGCCACAGCCTTTGCTTTGCAAACGGTATGCACTACTTTGCTGGGTGTGGGTTTGGGTCCATTGGTTACCGGCGCAATCAGTGATGTATTGATCCCTTACGCTGGTGATGAATCACTACGTTATGCACTGGTTATTGTCAGTGTGACTGTGGTGCTACCTATTCTAATGCTGTTGGCGTTACTGCGTAGCAAACCTTGGCTCAAGCCTGCTAGTCATCACGCCTAAGCGCGTTTATCCTCAGTAGCAAAGACGCCCAACCAGCGCCTCAGCTAAATCGATTTATGAGCAGTATGCCAACTCATAACCCTGCCATAGCTCAAACAGACGATGCAACACTCTATTACAAAACCAAACATGCTGTTCTATAAAAATAAAAAATGGAGCAATATGTCTGTGAGTTCTCAACCTAAGGTTACTTGGCGCACCCACTATGCTCTAGGCATGCTGGCTATCATTTACATTTTCAATTACATCGACCGCCTACTGGTATCGATTCTCATTGAACCGATCAAACTCGAATTTGGTGTCTCAGACACCATGATTGGCATGCTTTCTGGCGTTGCTTTCGCAATCTTTTACACCGTATTTGGTCTACCCATCGGCCGACTCTCAGACCGTATTGGGCGCAAACCCGTGATTGCCGTATCTTGTATTGCATGGAGCGTTATGACCATGCTATGTGGCGTCGCTACAACCTTCACGCTCTTACTTATGTGCCGCATAGGCGTTGCCATTGGTGAAGCAGGCGGTTCCGCCCCATCTTTAGCCATGGTGTCACAGCTCTACCCTGCCCGCTTACGCTCAAGAGCGCTGTCAGTCTTTCTAATGGGGCCTGCGATCGGCTCAGTCGTCGGGCTGAGTGTCGGTGGTTGGATTGCTGAAGTGTACGGTTGGCGTTGGGCATTTATCATCATCGGTGCACCGGGCGTACTACTGGGTATTATTCTGGCTCTGACAGTGACTGAGACTAAAACCAAAGTCACCAGTAACACACCAACACCCACCGAAAACTTTCTCGATACATTTAAACAACTGCTCAAAACCCCCGCCTTCAGTCTTCTTGTAACCGCCGCAAGCATCGCGACAGCTGCAGGCTTTGCAGTCGGCACTTGGACACCAAGTTTTCTGATCCGCGCCCATGAACTCAATATTAAAGAAGCTGGATTACTGATGGGTGTCGCTGGCGGCTTTACCTCAGCCATCGGTACATTATGCTGCGGTGCCGTCACTGATCGCCTAGCGATACGCCACAACGGCTGGCAATTAGGCACGGCACTGATCGGCACGGGAATCTCGATTCCGTTTGGGGTCTTGTTTTACCTCTGGCCCAGCGGCACGGCATTTTATGTTGGTAGCCTCACAGTACCCACGGCATTTTTGTTCTATTTAGGTTTTGCTTTTTTCGCCACGTGGTGGACAGTGCCGATCTTTGGTTCTTTGAGCTACCTATTCCCAACGCGCCAACTCGCTCAAGCAACAGCATTGTTATTTATGGGTACGACTTTATTGGGCGTGGGTCTGGGGCCTTTATTGGTCGGTATGCTCAGTGATCTATTCAGCTCCACCGGCGACAACAAAGGACTCGGCTACGCTTTAGCCATGTGTATCGGTTTACTGAGCTTCACCTGCGTCTGTTTATTCTTAGCGCTCCCACGCTACTGCAAACAAGTTAAAGACCACCCAGTGCAAACCTACAGTGCGAATGCAGCAGAGTGAGCCAAGCTGCATAAGCTTGATTAATCCATGTTGTTGCAAGCTCTCCGACATGGATTAATCATCAACAATAATATGCAAAACGCTCTAAGAGACTCTTAATACAGTGGCAATACAACTGGGCACCATCAGTTTGATTAGCCACCGAGCACTTAAATACAGCAAGACACACCTGCAATGAGAATCTATGCACGATAAGATCACCACGACTAAGGAAACCCCATGAAAAATAAAATTAAACAACCACTCGCCCAGCGCTGGCTGGTTCCTGTGTGCGTAAGTCTTGCGTTAAGCGGCTGGGCAGTCGCTGAGACACGCCAAATGTCCGAGACAGCTCAGCCCTCCTCAGAATGGATGAGCGGTTTCCCACCTGCACCTGAGCGTATTATTCGCAATTCCGATACCGATTTCTTTGCGGGTGAGAAACTGCGCTGGACCGTATGCCATATGCAAGAGCTGCTCCCGACCAAGGTGCTGCATCGCGGCTTAGGCGCGCCTGTTCCACTGGACTCTCAGCTTGATGAAGGCATCGCCCAACTTAAATTCACCCCCACTGGCACGCAAGACAGCATGACTTGGGATGAAGCCTTTACAGTCAATCACACCGACGGCTTGATCGTCTTGCACAAAGGCAAAGTGATGTACGAGCGTT
>JAAZJF010000345.1 GCA_012800475.1 Gammaproteobacteria bacterium | reverse complement strand
ATCCACATGACTGGTGTAATACAAGGTTTCGCCCAAGGTCACATGACGCTCAAAGCTCAACTCAGTATTCACCGCCACGACCGCTGGGTAGCCATAACCTTCAATGACCTTCAACACCTCAAAGGAGTTTTCATCGGTTGAGCCCGGTGCATAATTTTCATTGTCCAACCCACCCATGCACCACACTTGGAGCATCGCTGGCGGCGCAACAATATCGTCAAAGCCAGCCTCGCGGGCAAATGCAGGATCGGTGTACAAGGGGTTATCAACACCCATGATTTCACACCAATGGCGAATCATCGGCGCGTTCACTTGATCCCAAGCGTATACACGACCGTATTCACGACCTACAAAGGCTTCTATTTGTTCTAATAATTTAGGATCAGCCAATTTCGTCTCCTGATGATATCGGTGACAGCAGCGCTTTTAATAACTAAAAGTGAGTCTGTCGAGTTTATTCAGCTTTATTTGCTGTAGAAGAACTCAAGAACGCTGGCTTTTCGCCACCGCCATGCAGTAAAAGATTGGTACCACTCCAGTAGCTTGCATATGGCGAAGCGGCAAATAAGCACGCACCTGCCACATCACTGGGCTCGCCCATACGTCCCGCAGGAATCGTTTCACCAACCGCCTGAATACCGGCTTCATCGCCGTAATGCAGGTGCGACTGCTCAGTTTTAATCAGTCCAGGACTGACCGATACCACACGCACTTTAGGTGCCCACTCAACCGCCAATGAGCTGACCAGTGATAAAACGCCCGCCTTAGCTGCGCCATAAGCAGCCGTACCTGGCGAAGGACGTGAAGCGCTGACGCTGCCAATAAAGATCAAGGCACCGCCTTCATCTTGTTGCTGCATCAGGTTATTCGCCAGTTGCGCCACATTCAGTGGGACTAATAAATTGAGTCGAATAATGCCTTCACTAAAACGTGGTGACACGGTTGCTGCATCCACAGCTGGACTGCCGCCCGCATTATTAACCACCACATCTAAACGACCGTAACGCTCAGCAATATAAGCAAACATGGCTGATAAGGCGTCAAAGTCACGTAAATCTACTGCTTGGAAATCTGCAACACGATCGTGTGCTGTAGGTAACTGCTCAGGGGTCTGACGGCCGCACACGATAACTTGTGCACCGGCCTGTAAAAAACTCTGCGCAATCGTTGCACCAATACCTTTGGTACCACCGGTCACTAGGACAACTTTTCCGGTGTAATCTAAACTCTCTTTAACCTGCATCTGGGCTTCCTCATAGCATCGGTCTGTCTTGACTTTATTGTCTTACCTATAAACGTTCATCGTCTATATAGACGATGAACCTCAAGGGGTACAAAACCAGAATGCAGACAGCAATAATTGCTTATTCCTGTTGAGATCTCACACATGACTGACATTGATGAAGACCCCGTCCTACTTGACTATCCAGAGGCTGGCGTTGCCAGACTCACCCTCAACCGCCCACGCGTCAACAATGCCTTAAGCCTAAAGCTGCAAGCTCTTTTATCTGAGTATTTTGTTGCCTTAGCCGACAACCCTGACATTCGTTGTATTTTATTAACCGGCGGCGACACCGTCTTTGCTGCAGGCGGCGATATATCAAGCATGGCCGATACCGGTCCGATTGATATTTACCAGCGCCACACCGAGCGCGTTTGGGGTCCGATTCAACACTGCCCTAAACCTGTGATTGCAGCTATTTGCGGCTACGCTTATGGCGGTGGTTGCGAGCTGGCGATGCATGCCGACATCTTAATTGCCGGTGAAAGCGCACAGTTTTGCCAACCTGAAATTCGTATTGGCATCATGCCCGGCATTGGTGGCACACAACGTTTAGTGCGTGCGATCGGTAAGGCGAAAGCCATGCAAATGGCGCTCACCGGCAAACCTATTAGCGCCCACGATGCGTGGGTCGGCGGTTTAGTGAGCGAGATCGTGCCCGACGACCAAGTGCAAAGCCACGCACTGAGCCAAGCCAAATTGATTGCTAAAATGCCACCCTTAGCAGCTGAGCAAATCAAAGAAGTTATTTTGCTGGGTATGGATGCGTCACTGGAAGCAGGTCTAGCACTGGAACGTAAAGCCAACGCCCTGCTCTTCGCCTCGCGCGACCAAAAAGAAGGGATGAATGCATTTATTGAAAAACGCAAACCCACCTTTACCGGTGACTGATAATTAACCACACACAAAAACGCCCGGATTAACCGGGCGTTTTTGTGTGTGGCTAAAGCACCCTCACTTAAGAGACATGACGGCGCAACTCAAGCTTATCGACTTTATTTGACGCATTTTTTGGCAAGTCATCATAAAACACCACGCGACGCGGTACTTTATAATTGGCCATTTGCGTGCGACTCCAGTCAATCAACTGTTTCTCAGTCAACTCCACACCAGCTTTTAACACCACACAGGCACAACCTACCTCCCCCATGCGCTCATCAGGTATACCGATAACCGCAACTTGAGCAATACCTGGATGCTCAAACAACCCAGCTTCAATTTCCGCGGGATAGCAATTAAAGCCACCCACAATAAACATATCCTTTAAGCGGTCCGTGATGGTCAGGTTGCCCTGTGCATCCACATGACCGACATCACCTGTGCGCAACCAACCATCCGCTGTAATCGCCTCTGCAGTGGCTTGTGGGTCATTAAAATAGCCTTGCATCACATGAAAGCCACGCAAACAAATCTCACCCGACTCGCCTGTCGCCACGGGCTGACCTTGAGCATCAAAAATCCCCAACTCAGTACCCGGAATAGGACTGCCGCTGGTGCTGGCAATGGTTTCAGCCGGCGCCGTGGGATCACAGATCGTCGCCAAACCGCCACACTCAGTTAAACCATAAGCTGTAGTGACCACTGAAAAGCCCAGCTCATTGCGCAAGCGCTCAATCAGCACAGGAGGAATCGCCGACGCACCGGTCACAGCAATGCGCAAACTGCTCAAATCCGCCTCAGCTAAACGCGGATGCGCCAACATCGACAAATACAAGGTCGGCGGCCCAGGCAATACGGTAATGCGCTCTTCTTCCACGCGACGGAAGATATCTTGCGCATCAAACACCGCCTGAGGAATGATGGTTGCACCCGCAAGCAAACAGGTTAACCAACCGGCTTTATAACCAAAGCTATGGAAAAACGGATTGACCACCAAATAACGATCGCCAGGCACCAAACCAATAATGCGCACATACTCACGAAAGGCTTGCAGCGTTTGCGTGTGATTATTCATCACGCCTTTTGGCTTACCCGTGGTACCTGAAGTAAAGAGCAAGTCAGATAGATCTTCAGCACGAATCGACTGCGCACGCTCACGCGCATCATCCAAAGGCACCGCTGCACCCGTTTTAATAAAATCAACCAGCGCAATCTGATCCTCACCTTGCGCCTCGCCCAGCACCACAACCTGCTCTAAGGTTGCAGGGCGGTGTGGCGCCAGCATGGCGGGGTAATTCACATCTAAAAAATCACCCACAACAAATGCAATACGCGAACCACTGCGCTCTAGAATATCAGCGGCTTCATTGCCTTTCATACGGGTATTAATCGGTACCAACAGCCCGCCAGCACAATGCACAGCTAAAGCCACTAAGACCCAGTCAGTTGAGTTGGGCGCCCAGACACTGACTCGATCACCGGTCTGGATGCCACTGGCCATTAAGGCCCGCGTGATGGCCAAGACGCGATCGGGCAGCTGTGCGTAACTGATTGATTCGCCTGGCGCTTCCAAAGCAATCCGCTCTGCGAACTGAGTTGCACCGGCAAAGACTAATTCTGGAATAGTGCATGCAATTTTGCTATCGACATTCATCTCATTGATCCTACTCATTGGCGTAACAGCCTTTATTATTGTTCGAGATTAGCGAAGGCGATGCATGCACTCATCGTCAAGGTAGACTAGATTTTTAAGTCACTGATCAGGAATCGCGTTTAAGCGGCATTAACAACTCACCAGGCACCAGTGATTTTGTCGGTTGATTGGGGTCAACCGACGATCCACTGAGCGCAACCACACTATTGAGCATCACGCGGACCAACTCAGCTTGGCGGCGCACACCGGTTTTAGAAAAAATAGCACGCAAATGGGCGCGCGCGGTATTGCGCATAATACCCAACTTTTCTGCGGTATCTTCCAAAGACAAACCATTGGCCAATTCCAGCGCCAAGGCGGTTTCTGCCGGCGTAAAGTCAAACAACTCTTTCGCTACCGAACTGCTAACACTCGACTTATTCACCGCGTCGCGTACATACAACAATAAAGCGCTGCGATCGCCATCATCCAGCCAGCTGGTATCGGGGACAGTTTCAAACACAATACCTAAGTTCACTTCACCTGAAGGACGTGTCACCGATAAAGGCTCGCTGCTAATCGGTTCACGACGCTCACGCGCATCAAACGCATCTTTGATACGTT
>JAAZJF010000344.1 GCA_012800475.1 Gammaproteobacteria bacterium | reverse complement strand
TATCAGATCCATTGCCAGAAGATAACTGGACTGGTCCAACAGGCTTTATTCATAATGTTCTGTATGATAATTACCTGAAAGATCACCCCGCACCCGAAGACTGTGAGTTCTACATGTGTGGACCGCCAATGATGAACCAAGCAGTCATCAAGCTGCTGGAAGACTTAGGTGTGGAGCCTGAAAACATCCTGCTTGATGACTTCGGAGGCTAATATGCTACGCAACCTGTTGCAGGGAGCGTGTTTAGTTTCGATATTAGCTGTAACGCTCAGTGCATGTGATAACAACGCTGAGCGTATTGAGGTGCTGTCTGGTCCAACGATGGGCAGCACCTACACCATCAAGTATGTTAAAAATGCTTCCACACCTGCAGCCGATGCTGTGGGTGTGGAGGTACAAAACATTTTGGATGAGGTTGACCGTCAGATGTCGACCTACCGCTTAGATTCTGATATTGCTCGCTTTAATCAATCTCCCGCCAACACCTGCATGAAAATGCCCCAGCCTGTACTTGAACTTGCGCAATACGGTGATGACTTATCACGAGCGAGCGACGGTGCGTTTGATTTAACCCTGAGTCCTTTGCTTGATTTGTGGGGCTTTGGCCCACAAGCACGCGGTAAGCAGGTTCCCAGTGCTGCAGATATTGCTCAAGCGCAACAGCGTGTGGGTTATCAGCATGTGCGCGTCGAAGGCGATCAGTTGTGTAAAGATGCCGATGTGAAGGTTGAGTTTAATAGCATTGCCGCAGGCTATACGGTGGATCGTGTGAGCGAGCGCTTTACGCAGCTTAATATTGACAGCTATATGATTGAAATTACCGGTGAGCTGATTGCCAAAGGGCGCAAGCCGGATGGTTCTCCATGGCGTATAGCCCTAGAGCAGCCTTTGGCGGATGGTCAGCAAGTTATTCAGCGCATCTTAGATATTGATGGTTACGGCATCAATACTTCAGGCGACTACCGTAATTATTTTGAAGAAGAAGGGGTGCGTTTTTCTCACACCTTGGATCCACAGGTGGGTGCACCGATCAGCCATCGCTTAGCATCCGTGACCGTGATTGATCCTTCTACCTTACATGCCGATGGATTAGGTACACTGTTACTGGTACTTGGACCTGAACGCGGTTTAGCCTTTGCTGAAAAGCATGGTGTTGCAGCTTTTTTTGTCACCCGCGACGGTGATGGCTTTGCCACACAGGTCAGCTCAGAGTTTTCCAGGATCTTTCCTGAAGGAGGTCACTAATGGGCGGTTTCACATTATTTTTAATTGTATTTGCAGTGATGGCACTGGTGGTGCTGGGCATGTCGGCTGGCGTTTTAGCCGGTCGCGCGCCAATTGCTGGTTCGTGTGGTGGTATTGCGAACTTGGGCATTGAAAAACAGTGCTCAATTTGTGGCGGAGTGCGTGAGAAGTGTGATGAGGTCAATGCATCCTCTGACGCTTTAGTTGAAAATGCCGCGCAAGCATACGACGCGACGAAGCGCTAATTGCTTGATGGCCATAATACTGGCTCAATAAGCTAATTTTTTTTGTAGATATGCTGCAGCGGTGAGTGGGTTGCCGCTGGGCATATTGTTAGGAGTTTAAATGGCAGTTTACAACTATGATGTCGTAGTTTTGGGGTCAGGTCCTGCAGGTGAAGGTGCGGCAATGAATGCTGCGAAAGCAGGTCGCAAGGTTGCAGTTGTAGAAAGTCGCGGCGTCTTGGGTGGTAACAGCACGCACTTAGGCACCATCCCATCAAAAGCTTTACGTCACTCTGTTCGCCAAATTTTACGTTTTAATACGAGCGCGATGTTCCGTCAGATTGGTGAGCCGCGTTGGTTCTCCTTTCCTGATGTGTTGAAAAACGCTGAAAGTGTGATTGAGCGTCAAGTGGCATCGCGCACCGGTTATTACGCGCGTAACCGTATTGATGTGTACTTTGGTACAGCCAGTTTTGCCGATGAGCACAGCGTTGATGTGGTCGGTCCAAGCCGTGTTGAAAAGCTGGTGGCTAATGAAATTATCATCGCTACCGGTTCGCGTCCTTACCGTCCTGCTGATGTTGATTTTACTCACCCGCGTATTTATGACAGCGATACGATTTTAAGCTTAAGTCACACGCCACGCCGTCTGATTATTTATGGCGCAGGTGTGATTGGCTGTGAATACGCATCGATCTTTAGTGGTCTGGGTGTATTGGTTGATCTGATTGATAACCGTGATCAGCTATTGAGCTTCTTGGATGATGAAATCTCCGATGCGCTGAGCTATCACTTGCGCAATAACAACGTTTTAATACGTCATAATGAAGAGTATGAGCGTATTGAAGGCGTGGATAAAGGTGTGATTTTACACTTGAAATCCGGTAAGAAAATTAAAGCCGATGGTTTCCTCTGGTGTAACGGCCGTACGGGCAATACTGACCAGTTAGGTTTGGAAAACGTAGGTCTAACCGCCAATGGTCGTGGCCAAATTGCGGTCGATGAATATTACCGCACCGCGGTGCCTAATATTTATGCTGCAGGTGACGTGATTGGTTGGCCCAGTTTGGCCAGCGCCGCTTACGATCAAGGTCGTTCTGCTGCGGGTAATATCATTGATGAAAATAATTGGCACTTTGTTGATGATGTGCCAACCGGTATTTACACCATTCCAGAGATCAGCTCCATTGGTAAAACTGAGCGTGAACTGACTCAGGCTAAAGTGCCGTATGAAGTGGGTAAAGCATTCTTCAAAAGTATGGCGCGCGCGCAGATTTCCAATGAGCCAGTGGGCATGTTGAAAATCTTGTTCCATCGCGAGACGTTGGAGATTTTAGGTGTGCATTGCTTTGGTTATCAGGCCTCAGAAATTGTACACATTGGCCAGGCTATTATGAATCAGCCGGGTGAAGCCAATAGTTTGAAGTATTTTATTAATACAACATTCAACTATCCAACTATGGCTGAGGCGTACCGTGTTGCAGCCTATGATGGCCTGAACCGACTTTTTTAAGCGGCTCCGGTCAGTGGCCTGATTCGGTCGGAGCCTATTTGGAACAGCGTTTTAGTGATTCCCAAGACTGGCAATGGCCAAACCGGGAAAGTCAGTAATCAGACTGTCTGCACCATATGCAACGAGCCTGCGCATTTGCGCGGGTTCGTTGACTGTCCACACTGAAACATGCATCCCTTCTCTTTGTGCTGCATGGATACGTTCAGGTGTTGCTAGCCTGTATTTGAGTGCCAGCAAGCTGCAACCGTAGCGTTGTGCGCTTTTAATCGGGTTCAACCACGCATGCTCTGCAATAAAACCCCGTGCCAAATGCGGCGCTAACTGCTGTGCAGTGGCTAAAATTCGACGAGAGTTACTGGTCAGAGTGATTTTATCGTGCAACCCAAATCTAGCACTGAGCTGATCAAGAGCCTGCACAATGGTTATTGTGTGAGCGGTTGTGGTGGGTTTAACTTCCAGTTGCCAGTGCGCAAAAGAGCACTGTGCAAACAGCTGCGCTAAAGTGGGGATGGGGCAGGGGCCGGGCCAGTTCGGCATAGCTTGTCTGGCATCTATGCGCTGTAATTGTGCTGCAGTCAATTGACTGACTGTGCCGCGCTGCCCAGTGGTACGTTGCAATGTTGCATCGTGTATAACCATCAGTTGACCGTCTTTAGAGAGTCGCAGATCCAGCTCGCAGCGGTTCACTCCCGCCGCTAAACAGGCTTGAAAACTGGCTAAAGTATTCTCTGGTGCTTCACCTCGCGCACCGCGATGACCATAAATCAACATAGCCATTACATTACAGCAACGAAGTGTCGTCAGGTTGGCGTGCTAAGCGTCTTTGCAGCGCTTGTGTGTGTAATATATGCCGCGCTAATATCTGACGCGTTGCGTCGGACAAGTCTTCAAACACTGTAATACACTGCTGACCCGCTGCTGTACTGCGGTGCTCAACGACGCGAGCGTTGACATGCAGACCAAACCCTTGGGGCAATAAGACAATATTTAAGCTTAATAATGTCCCTA
>JAAZJF010000393.1 GCA_012800475.1 Gammaproteobacteria bacterium | reverse complement strand
TCGTCACAGGCACCATCGACTACCTGCGGGTTTTTTACCCGGCCCTCACGAGTCACCGTGTAGGTCACTGTGCAGTCTCCTTCCTTCCCGCTATCCAGTGCGCGGCGCGGGTAGGCCGGCGGCTTCTTGCTGATTGGCTGGTACTGGGCAATGGCGGCTTGTTCAGCGGCGCGGCGTGCAGCGTCTGCGTCGGCTAGCGCACGGGCTTCGGCAGCCAGCCGTTGCTGCTCGCGGGCGCGTTGTTCGGTCAGCTCACGTTCCTGTTGTTCATGGCGGGCCAGTTGTTCGCGTTCCTGTTGTCGCTGTTGCTCCAAGCGCCGCTGGGCGAGCCGTTGTTGCTCTTCTTGCACGCGCTGCTGCTGTTGCTCCAGTCGCTTACGGGCGATTTCCCCCTGATCGATCTGTGGTTCGGGTGGTTTAGGCTGGGCTTCGACAACCGGTTCTGGCTCAGGCGCTGGCTCCGGTACAGGCTCAGGTTCTGGCTCCGGCGTTGGACTGGGCAGAGTGACTAGCTGGGTAATCATCACCGTCTGTGGTGCGCTGGGTGGGGCCTGCGGCGACCAGCTGTGCCAGAGCATCAACACGGCGACGCCATGTATCAGGCCGGTGGCCAGCGTTGATGCCAGCCAGTGCTCCGGGCGACGGCGTGAAAGCGGGGCGGGGTTAGGGATCAGGTTGTTCATGTTGTCAGGGGGCCTCAGTGATCAGACCCAGGCGGCTGATGCCACCCTGTTGCAGGGCGGCCATACCTTCGATCACCAGACCGTAATCGGCGTGGCGGTCGGCACGGATAAATACCTGGGTCTCGGGACGGGCAACAACCAACGCACTGATGTGTTGGCGCATCTCTTCCAACGACTCGCTGCTGTCGCTGTAGTCTTCGGTATTCACCGTGTCACCCTCGTTCCAGTGGTAATGCCCCTGATCATCAATCGACAGGGTGACGATATTCAGCGGATCATTGTTGGGCATGGCTTCGCTGGCGACCTTCGGCAGTTCGATCTGGATGCCTTGAGTGATCATTGGTGCGGTGACCATGAAGATCACCAGCAACACCAGCATCACGTCGATATAAGGCACCACGTTCATTTCTGCATTGGGCCGCAGCTTTCTCCGAACCGGGCGCATGGCTTAGCTCCCCTTCCGGTTGTGCAGTCGGCGATGAAGGATGGTCGAGAACTCTTCGGCGAAGGTGTAATAGCGGCTGATCAGCCCTTCACTGCGGGCAGCAAAACGGTTGTAGGCGATCACTGCAGGAATTGCAGCGAACAGGCCAATGGCGGTGGCGATCAGAGCTTCAGCGATGCCCGGAGCGACCGCCGCCAAGGTAGCCTGCTCGGTTTGGGACAGGCCGATAAAAGAGTTCATGATGCCCCATACGGTCCCGAATAGGCCGATATAAGGGCTGACTGAGCCGACGGTGGCAAGGAACGGCAGGTGTTTTTCTAGTCGTTCCTCTTCTCGGGAAATGGCCACGCGCATGGCACGCTGGACACCTTCCATGACCGCGTCGGGCTCGCTTTCCTGATCACTCAGGTGGGCGAACTCATGGTAGCCGGCGTGGAAAATGCCTTCCACGCCTGGGGTTTCTGCTGTTTGCGTCTGGTATAACTGGCCCAAATTAGTGCCTTTGCTCCAGAAGCTCTGTTCGAAGCGCGTCAGCGAATTCCCTGCGGAGCTCATCAGGCTGCTGCGCTGAACAATCAGAAACCAAGAGATGATTGAGGCCAAGACTAGGATCAACATAACCAGTTGCACCAGCAGGCTGGCGTCAGCGATCAGTGTCCAAGGTGACATGCTGTGTGTTGTCGGTATAGGCAAGGGTAGGTTCTCCATTAGTCGAGTTGTAATGCGTCGGCAATGCTCTGCCATGGCACAAATTTGTAGTTCTGGTTGCCTTCGGGCATACGTTTGCGTCCGTCCTGCACCATTAGCATGCCTTGGCTCCATTGCCCGCCGAGGTTGGCCGAGGTGACTTCTAAACCATCGGTTTCGGATACACCATCAATGCCCAGCGCACTGTTCAGGCCGACACGAAAACTGCCGCGCAGCTGATAGGGTGGTTGGGCATCAATCACCACGTAGCTGTCATTACCCTGACTGGAGATCACCAGATAAGGATGTTGCGGATGCTGATAGATAGCCAGCCCTTCGATGTCTGCTTCGATCAGGCCGCCGATGCCGATCACACGGGTCATCTCGGTGGAGGCGTTTTCACCTGCATCCAGCGCCCACACGGCTGTGTCTTCCTCGCCGATAAATAAGCGTTGGCGCTGATCATCCATCACGCAGCCCTCCGGTTGGGTGGCGACGGCAAATTCGCGCACCAGCGTGCCGCTAAGCTCGCCTTGGCTGCCGTCCAG
>JAAZJF010000343.1 GCA_012800475.1 Gammaproteobacteria bacterium | reverse complement strand
GCACTTAAACCACTCCTCAACCCTGAACAGCATCTAGCACAGGGCAAACCGAACAGCGTCGAGCAGACATTGCTAAACAAGGAAGCACATTGATGCAGTTGGCTTTTATTCTGTACAAATACTTTCCCTTTGGTGGTTTGCAGCGCGATTTTATGCGCATTGCTCTTGAGTGCCAGCAACGTGGGCACCGTATTCGTGTGTACACCTTGATTTGGGAAGGTGATATTCCAGAAGGTTTTGATGTGCGTATTGGTCCGGTGAAAGCTTTTTCCAATCACCATCGCAATGAGAAATTCCATCGCTGGTTGCACGCCGATATGCAACAGCAGCCCGTGGATCGCGTGATTGGCTTTAACAAAATGGCCGGTTTGGATTTTTACTATGCGGCTGATGGCTGCTATGAAGAAAAAGCCCAAACGCTGCGCAATCCTCTGTATCGCTTCAGTAATCGTTATAAGTATTTTGCCGGCTACGAGCGCGCGGTGTTTGCGCCTGAGTCGCCGACGCAGATTTTAATGATCTCTGAAGTTCAGCAACCCTTGTTTATCAAGCATTACCACACTCAGCCTGAGCGCTTTCATTTACTGCCGCCGGGGATTGCCAGAGACCGTCAAGCGCCCAGTAATGCGGCTGAGATTCGTGCCGAATTTCGTGCTGAGTTTAATCTGCACGATGATGATCATCTGCTGCTGCAAGTGGGTTCAGGTTTTAAAACAAAGGGGCTGGACCGCACGCTGAAAGCGCTGGCCAGTTTGCCCAAAGCACAACGCGAGTGCACGCGACTGATGGTGATCGGCCAGGATAACCCCAAGTCTTTTGTTGTGCAGGCAGCGGCTTTGGGTATCTCCAAGCAGGTGACCATCTTTAAAGGACGCAGCGATATTCCACGGTTTTTGTTAGGCGCCGATGTGTTAATGCATCCGGCGTATAATGAAAATACAGGCACTGTGCTGTTGGAAGCCTTGGTGTCTGGCTTGCCGATTGTGGCCACGGATATTTGCGGTTATGCGCATTATATTGAAGATGCCGATTGCGGTCAGGTGATTCCCAGTCCCTTCCAGCAACAGCAATTGGATCAAGCACTCACGCACATTTTGGCGGATGCACCTTTACGCGCGCGTTGGTCCGAGAATGCCCTGCAGTATGCGCAAACAGCCGACCTGTATTCGATGCCGCAGCGCGCAGCCGATATTATTTTAGCGGAGTTACCATGAAGCTTAAGTTAGATGAACCCTTTGCCAGCCTCTGGGCGGGGCAAGATGCGTTTGTCGCTGTCGAGCAATTACAAGGTGAGGTGTACCGCGAATTAGAAGCCCGTCGCACCTTGCGCACAGAAGTGGCTGGGCGTGGCTATTTTGTGAAAATCCATCGCGGCATCGGTTGGGCGGAAATCTTTAAAAACTGGCTGACGGCCAAAGCACCGGTCCTGGGTGCAGAGCAAGAGTTGATCGCTATTGAGCGCCTGCAGCAGCACAAGATTGCCAGCATGACGGCAGTGGGTTTTGGCGTGCGTGGGCGTAACCCTGCGCAGCAGCACTCTTTTATTATCACTGAAGAATTAGCGCCCACCGTCAGTTTGGAAGATTATTCGCTTAATTGGCTCAAGCAGCCGCCCGCGCCGCGTTTAAAGTGGGCATTGATTACGCGCGTGGCGCAGATGGTGGGTGGTATGCACCGTGCTGGTGTGAATCATCGCGATTGCTATATTTGCCATTTTTTACTGCACACCGATCAAGACATTCACCCTGATAGTTTTCGCTTATCAGTGATTGATTTACACCGCGCACAAACTCGCGATAGCACGCCCAAACGCTGGCGCGATAAGGACTTAGCTGCGCTGTATTTTTCGGCATTGGATATTGGTTTAACACAGCGCGATAAGTTGCGTTTTTTACGTGAATACTTTCAGCAACCGTTGCGCGATATTTTGCGTCAAGAAGCGGTGCTGCTGCGCTGGTTAGAAGCTAAAGCCGCCAAACTGTATGCGCGTAAAGAGCGCTATGGAGATGCGTTGTAATGTCACATTGGCAGTTAGCAGCAGAGTATCAAACGCTGCAAGCAGATTTTGGCAGCCTCGAGAAGGTGTTTGCTCTGCAAGGTGAGCGTATTACCCATGACTCGTTATCCGAGTTGATTCGTGTCACCCGTGATGGCGTTGATTATTATGTGAAACGCTACCGTAACAACGGCACAGGTCTGCGCAAATATGCAGCCAAACCACGCATTAAAGCGGAATGGCAAAATCTTAAGCGTTTTGCCAAATGGGGTATTCCAACCGCCCAAGTGATTGCCCAAGGTTTAGAGCGTAGGGCGGGTGCGTTTGTACGCGGCGCTATGATTACCCGGGAAATCCCCGATACGCGTGACTTAGCAGATTTAGCTAATAGTAAAAGTCCGTTACTGCAAGACCGCGCTTGGGTGCAGCAAGTCAGCGTGCAAGTGGCGCATGCCACACGTGTGATGCACGATCATAGCTTTACCCACAATGATTTAAAGTGGCGTAATTTATTGGTGGATAAGCAAGCACAGGTCTATTTAATCGACTGCCCAGCCGGTACGTTTTGGTGGGGGGCGATGCTGCGCTATCGCATTATTAAAGATTTAGCCTGCTTGGATAAAGTTGCGCAATACCAGCTGAGCCAAACCCAGCGCTTGCGCTTTTATTTGCAGTATTGTCAGCGTGCGCGGCTCACTGCCCAAGATAAAAAACAGATCGCTAAAATTGTGCGATTTTTTGAGGGGCGTGAATGAACGACTTTATTGATCCAGCCATTGCCGATCTACTCAAGCAGCATCAGCTGGATAATTTTAGCGCGCTCTGGGATCTGCAGTTGCCCGCTGTGGATGAGCCCAACACCGAGCGCGGCGGCTGGAGCAGCGTGTCTAAGCTGACGTTGGGGGCACAAAGCTTCTATTTAAAACGGCAAATTAATCACCTGACCCGCACCGTGCAGCGTCCTTTAGGTGAACCGACCTTTGCCCGCGAAATGCGTAATATCCAGCGTTATCAACGCTTGCAGATTCCAGCACTGCGCGCAGCATTTTTTGCTCAGCGCCAAGTTGAGGGCGCGCAGCATGCCATCTTAATGACCTACGCTTTAGAGGGCTGGGAAGATTTAGATACGTGGCAGCAACGTTGGTCGACACTCAGCGTGGAACAGCAGCAGGGTATTGTGCAGGCCTGTGCGCAGCTAGCGAAAACCTTACATCAAGCCGGACAAATGCACGGCTGTTTTTATCCTAAGCATATTTTTTTGCAAGAGCAGGCCGCAGGTTTTGTGGCGCAGTTGATTGATTTAGAAAAGACGCGACCTTTGCTGCTCGGGCGTCGTGATCGGATTAAAGATTTAGAGCCCTTGTTTCGGCGCTCACAGCATGTGTGGACGCGTGAGCACACGCAGTTGTTTTTACACAGCTATTTAGATGATGCAGCCGATGTGGCCCATTGGTTACAGCGCTTAGATGCGCGTCGTCAAGATAAGGAGGCGCGCTAATGCAGATACACGACTTAAGCGGTCGCGAGCCTGCTTTACCTCTGGCTTTGGAATTAGAAAACGGCCAGCAGTTGCTAGTCGAGCACTGGCTTAGAGTGCTGCCAGGCCAGCGTTATGTTGCGCAAGCACAGTGGCAAGGCCGCACCGTACTCGCCAAGCTGCTGTTGGGCAGTAAAGCCGCGCGTCAATTAACCCGTGAAACAGTCGGCGCACAACTGCTAATCGATCAACACATTAACAGCGCCGGCCTCTTGAGCTCCGAGCTGCAAACTGATGGCAGTGCCTATGTGTTATTTGAGTTTATTGAGCAGGCACAGAGCTTAAACCAAGCGTGGCAAGCCTGTGCCGCTGAGCCGCCTTTAAGTGAGCGCCAAACTGAGGTGCTTGGTAGCGCCCTTGG
>JAAZJF010000363.1 GCA_012800475.1 Gammaproteobacteria bacterium | reverse complement strand
ACAATTATTTGCGTCACCTTCTAATTTTGTAAAGTAAGGTGAATTTAATTTGACAGCCGATTGGCAATCCCTCGACCCTGAGGCCGCACGTGAAGCGGAAAAATACGACAATCCCATTCCTAGCCGTGAGTTGATTTTACATCACTTAGATGAGCGTGGTGCTCCAGCTGCACGAGAGCAGTTGGCGGCAGAGTTTGGTTTAACGTCAGAAGAAGATCTTGAAGCATTACGTCGTCGCTTGCGTGCGATGGAGCGTGATGCCCAAGTTGTTTATACCCGACGCGGTGCCTATGCGCCGGTTGATAAGCTTGATTTAGTGGTAGGCCGTGTCAGCGGTCATCGTGATGGCTTTGGTTTTTTAATTCCTGATGATGGTGGCGATGATTTATTCTTAAGCCCCACCCAGATGCGCCTAGTCTTTGATGGTGACCGTGCTTTAGCGCGTGTAGTCGGCTTTGATAAGCGTGGTCGGCGCGAAGGTGCTATTGCGGAAGTTGCCGAGCGTGCTCACGAATCCATTGTGGGTCGTTACAACGAAGAAAACGGTATAGGTTTTGTTCTGCCGGACAATAAAAAAATGCAGCAGGAAGTGCTGGTTAGTCCAGGACGTGCCGCCGGTGCACAAATTGGGCAGCTGGTTGAAGTGGCGATTACCCACTGGCCGACTGCACGTTTTCAGGCGCAAGGTAATATCGTTGAGGTGCTGGGCGAATATATGGCGCCAGGTATGGAAATTGAGGTTGCACTGCGTAACTACGATATTCCACACGTCTGGCCAGATGCAGTAATTAAAGAAGCCAAGCGTTTTAAAACTGAAGTCGAAGAAAAAGACAAGGAGCGCCGCGTTGACTTACGCCATTTGCCTTTTGTCACCATTGATGGTGCTGATGCCCGTGACTTTGATGATGCGGTGTATTGCGAGCCACGCACTGGCGGTGATTTAGTCTCTGGCGGCTGGCGCTTATATGTGGCCATTGCTGACGTATCACACTATGTGAAAGTTGACTCGGCCCTCGACCAAGAAGCGGCGTTGCGCGGTAACTCGGTGTATTTCCCTGAGCGCGTGATTCCAATGCTGCCAGAGGAATTATCCAACGGCTTATGCTCACTCAATCCGCATGTTGATCGCTTAGCGATGGTGTGTGAAATTGCTTTAGCGCATACCGGTAAAATGATTGGTTATCAGTTTTACGAGGCAGTGATTCAATCACATGCGCGTTTAACCTATGACACTGTCAGCGCCATGTTGGAGCGTCCACGCAGTGCTGAAGGAAAGCAGCTTCTAACTGAATATGCAGCCGTTGCACCGCATGTGAAAGAGCTGTACGCGGTTTATAAAGCATTGCAAAAGCAGCGCCATGTTCGTGGTGCAATTGACTTTGAAACCCGTGAAACACATATCGTGTTTGGTGAAGACCGCAAGATTGCAGAAATTCTGCCGACTGAGCGTAACGATGCGCACAAGCTTATTGAAGAGTGCATGTTGTGTGCCAACGTTGCCATGGCTAGTTTCTTAGCAGACCATGAATTGCCAGGTTTATACCGTGTGCATGATGGCCCGCCTGCGGAGAAGCTAGAGAAGGTGCGTGGTT
>JAAZJF010000364.1 GCA_012800475.1 Gammaproteobacteria bacterium | reverse complement strand
GAACTGGCCAAGCGCGCAGGCGTGGAAGTTGAGCGCGAAGCTAGCGATAACAATGCTCCAAGAAAACCACGCCAAGCAGTAGACTCGCCACTGTATGCATTACTCACAGCAGCCAGTGACTATTATCGCAACGCACTCAAGAGCCATCCGCAACGTAATGCAGCAGTCAATTATTTAAAAAACCGTGGCGTTTCCGGCGTGATTGCCCGCGACTTTGCCCTAGGCTTTGCGCCGCCCGTCTGGGACAACCTCAGCAAACACTTAGGTGGCGATGCTCTGCAAGAAAAAGCCATGATCGATGCGGGCTTATTGGCTGAGAATGCTGACAGCAAGCGCCGCTATGATCGCTTTCGTGATCGGATTATTTTCCCGATTCATGATTCGCGCGGGCGTATTATTGGTTTTGGTGGCCGAGTCTTAGGCGATGATAAGCCCAAATACCTGAACTCACCCGAAACTGCAGTTTTCCATAAAGGCCAAGAGCTCTACGGCCTCTATGAAGCACGTAAACACAACCGCCAACTCAACGAAATCATTGTCGTTGAAGGCTATATGGACGTGATCGCACTAGCCCAACAAGGTCTGCGTAACGCTGTTGCAACTTTAGGTACAGCGACCAGTGAAGAGCACATCAAGCGCCTGTTTCGTGTCGTACCCAGTATTTTATTTTGCTTTGATGGCGACAATGCCGGTCGTAAAGCTGCGTGGCGCGCACTCGAAGCAACCTTAAGTAATTTAAAAGATGGTCACCAAGCGCGCTTTTTGTTCGTACCCGACGGCGAAGACCCTGACAGCTTGATTCGTAGCGAAGGCCTCGAAGCCTTTCAAGCGCGAATCGCTCAGCAATCGGTTGCTTTAACAGAATATTTTTTCACCCACTTAGCTGAAGAAGTGAATATTGAGTCGCTTGAGGGCAAGGCGCATATGGCCACGCTCGCGTCACCATTGATTGAACGCATCCCAGGCGCCAACTTACGCGCCCTAATGCGCCAGAAGCTCACACAAGTGACCGGCCTCGACACAGCGCCCAGTAGCGACTTGAGCCCTGCACCAACGCAAGACTGGGCTCCCTCAGCCGCGTATGAATATGATGCTGAGAATTTTGATAGCTACCAGCATTTTAGTGCTAACGATTATGGCGACACACCAAGTCCAAATACATCGCAGCCTGCACGAAACAACGACCGCAAAGATAAACCCTGGTCAAAAAACAGCGCTCCGGCACGCCAATCAAAACGCGCCCAAATAACTGTCGAAACCCCGCATTTGGCCGCTCTGCGCACCTTGTTGCATCATCCACACCTTGCTTTAAAAGTCGATACAGCAAGTAAACTTGCCGCAGAAGATGACCTGTACGCACAACTGCTCGTCTCATTACTAGAAGCGTTGCAGAAGAGTCCAAACCTTGACCCTTTGCAATTAATGACACGCTGGTATGGCACCGAACAGGGCAATCTTTTACTGGCTCTCGCTGAAAAAGAATGGCTGATTAATGACGACAACCTTGAACAGCAATTTTTCGACACCATAACTCGTTTAGCGACAGCGCAACGTGAGCGCTTGATTGAGCAACTGCTCAACAAGGCCCGTTCATATGTGCTCACGAGCGAAGAAAAACAACACTTGCGTGAATTGTTTGAACAACACAACAATGCACCAAGTACCGCCGAAACTGGCAATTAAGCTGCTATATACAGTATAATATGCAACTTAATTGCCGTTCGGCCCAGACCTTTCATGGATAGGGTGATATGTCCGCAAAAGCACAACAATCTCGTTTAAAAGAATTAATCGCCCTCGGTCGCGAGCAGGGATACCTGACTTACGCTGAGGTCAACGACCACCTTCCTGAAGATATTTCTGACCCAGAACAGGTCGAAGATATTATTCGCATGATCAATGACATGGGAATTAATGTCTCTGAAGCAGCCCCAGATGCTGACGCTCTGCTATTAGCAGGCGGTGACACTGATGAAGCTGCTGCTGAAGAAGCGGCGGCGGCACTGGCTGCTGTTGAAACAGATATTGGCCGCACCACTGACCCAGTGCGTATGTATATGCGCGAAATGGGTACAGTTGAACTTTTGACCCGTGAAGGCGAAATTGAAATCGCTAAGCGTATCGAAGAGGGTATCCGTGAAGTTATGGGCGCTGTTGCTCACTTCCCCGGTACTGTTGCCGGTATTCTCGAAAGCTTTGATCGCGCCATCACTGAAGGCACACGCCTGACTGATGTCTTCAACGGCTATATTGATGCCGACGATGAAATTACGGTGCAACCATCACCTGCTGCTGTAGCTGCTGCAAAAGCATCTGCTGCAGAAGCAAAAAAAGCTAAAGAAGACGACGAACACGACGACGCTGAAGAAGTAGAAGAGGAAGAG
>JAAZJF010000061.1 GCA_012800475.1 Gammaproteobacteria bacterium | reverse complement strand
GGCGATACCGCACAAGGTGGCACAAAACCCGCTACATTGAGCACTGGCGCAGTGGTACGTGTGCCTTTATTTATTGTTGAAGGCGAGAAACTCAGAATTGACACCCGCAGCGGCGAATATGTCAGCCGTGCTTAATCTGTTGGCTTTAATTTAATAAGGGAGCATTGCGCTCCCTTATTTATCACAGGATACCCAGCAAGCTATGAGCACATGGCGACCCAGCGCACCACGCTCAGCGTTAGTTGCGCGCCAACAACTGTACCGCACGATTCGTGAGTATTTTTATACGCGCGATGTGTTAGAAGTTGAAACCCCGCTCTTATCCCAAGCCCCCGTTGCAGACCCCAACATTACACCGATTCAAGCCGGCCAGCACTGGCTGCACACCTCGCCTGAGTATGCGATGAAGCGCATGCTGTGCGCGGGTTATGGTGATATGTATCAAATCTGCAAAGTGTTTCGCGATGGCGAAGCGGGCCGTCGTCATAACCCCGAATTCACCATGCTGGAATGGTATCGCATGGGCTGGACGCACCGACAATTAATGGACGAAGTAGCCGATCTGCTGCAACAGCTCTTAGCTGAACGCTTTAGCACTCTGCCCTGTCTGCATCTGACCTACGCTCAGGCCTTTACTCAATACGCACAACTCGATGTGCATCAGTGCAACGATCAAGATATTGCGCAGCGTGGGCAGCAGTTAGCCAATGCCGATTTAGAGCTCGAACGTGACGGCTGGCTGGATATCATTATGAGCCATCAAGTTGAACCGGCACTACCGCACAACACTTTAGTTTTTATTGATGAGTTTCCTGCCTCCCAAGCGGCTTTAGCTCAAGTGATCACCGATGACAATGGCGTACAGGTAGCGCAACGTTTTGAAGTGTTTTTAAATGGCATGGAGCTGGCCAACGGCTATCAAGAACTCACCGATGCCGAGCAACAACTGCAACGTTTTCAACACGAACTGCAAGGCACTGAACGGCCGCATGACGCGCATTTAATTGCTGCACTCGAACACGGCTTACCTGATTGCGCCGGCGTTGCTTTAGGTTTAGATCGCGTATTACTGCATTTATTGGACGCAAAACATATTGCGCAAGTGGTAAGTTTTGACTGGTCACGCGCCTAATCCTCTAGAGCAATACCCAGCTTGAATCTTGCCCAAAAGAGGCATATATCAAGCTCTTAGCGCATGCTAAACTGGCTTTCAACTGTCCACACACTGCACTACTGATATCACCGAACTGCTCAAGCACCTCGGCTTTTTAACCTTAAGAAAGAGAGAATCTTATGCTAAAAAAACTTCTACTGACGGGCTGCATGTTATTGATGGCCGGCAATGTACTCGCTGCTGACAACCCACATGTTGTTATTGATACCAGTTTGGGTGAAATCGAACTGGAGTTGAACGCCAAGCAAGCTCCCATTTCCGTAGAGAACTTTCTGGGTTATGTTGATGCGGGCAGTTACAACGGCACTATTTTTCACCGTGTTATTCCAGGTTTTATGGTACAGGGCGGCGGCTTTGATAAAAACATGCAGCAAAAGCCCACCAACAAACCCATTGAAAACGAAGCGGGTAACGGCTTAAAAAACAATCGCGGCACTGTGGCCATGGCACGTACTCAAGCGCCACACTCAGCCACCATGCAGTTTTTTATCAACCATGCTGATAACAGCTTTTTAAATCAGAATTCGCGTGATTTTGGTTATGCGGTGTTTGCTAAAGTGGTGAAGGGCATGGATGTTGTTGATCAGATTGCTCAAGTACGTACAGCGAACAAAGGCGGACACCAGAATGTCCCCACCGATCCGATTCTGATCAACAGTGTGAAGCGTACTGAGTAAACGACCCAAGGATCAGACACAAAAAAGCGCGCCATTGAGCGCGCTTTTTTAACCCCAAAAGGCTTAACGTAAGTTAATAATCGTCTGCGTAATCGCACTTTCTGTTTCAATGGTTTTAGCGTTAGCTTGGTAGTTACGCTGCGCTACAATCAAGTTCACCAGCTGATCGGACAATTCAACGTTAGAATCCTCCAGCGCACCTGACTGAATCGCACCTAAAGTTCCAGTACCACCTGGGTTACGCACAGGCTCGCCCGAAGCCAATGATTGCACCCATTGGGTTTTACCCACTGGAATCAAACCCTGCACATTGGCAAAGTCCGCTAACACCACTTGCCCCTGCACCTTGGACTGGCCGTTGGTGTAGCGCGCAAAGATAGTGCCTGTGTCATCAATCTCAATACCAGCCAGCTCACCTGTGGTGTAGCCATCTTGAGATACAGCATTCACCGCAAAGGAGTTAGCGAATTGCGTTGCACCACTGAGATCCATTTTCAAATTAGGACTTGCAGCCGCATTATTTGGCGTACCCACTGGTGGAGTGCCCGATACAGTAGCGGGAATCCAGCCGGTCAAATCCACCTTACCATCACCGATCAGCTTGCCTGCTGAATCAAAGCTCAGTGCAGTTTCCATCGGCGCATTGCTCGCTGGATCAGTAGGACTGACTCCATCAATCAAAGTATTCATGCGCCACTCGTTGGGGCCTGTTTTCACAAAGTATTGCGTCATCACATGCGCGTTACCTTGTGAGTCATAAATACTGGTGGAGGTGGATGAGTTGTAACTTT
>JAAZJF010000007.1 GCA_012800475.1 Gammaproteobacteria bacterium | reverse complement strand
TGGTTTATTTATCGGTGCAACCCGAGCAAGGGAAATGCGCAACTCGATGTTGTTAGCTGTTGCGGTGTGCGCTCCGGTTGCGTGGTTACTGCATGATTTAGGTAATCATGGTTTGTGGATCGCCTTTTTGTTGTTTATGGCCCTACGCGCTGCATTTTTAGGGATCAGTGCGCGCCATGTTCCTACTTGGTTTCAGACGCCATGAACATACAACCTGCGCTGCAGTACAGCAGGGATTAAGCATAAAGCGCAGAGTAGAATCAGTGGCCATGATTGCCAGCGTAGATAGGGCGTTAATCCTTGCATGGGTACCACTGAGCCACGCAAGACCGCTTGCTCAAATTGCGGCACTGTCACACTGATTTGTCCACGTGGATCAATCAATGCGCTGACACCGTTATTGGTTGCGCGAATCATCCAGCGGCCGGCTTCTAAGGCGCGCATTTGTGCCATTTGCAAATGTTGCATCGGGCCAATTGAAGTGCCAAACCAAGTGTCGTTACTGATGGTTAATAAAATATCGCTTTGCGCTGCCAGTTGCGTAGCAAACTCAGGGTAGACCACTTCGTAACAGATGTAGGGTGCTATTTTATAGCCCTTGGCCTGTAAAGGTGCCTGTTGGCTTGGGCCGCGGGCAAAGTCTGACATCGGCAGGTCAAAGAAGGCGATTACACCACGCAATAGATCTTGCAAGGGGACGTATTCCCCAAATGGCACCAGCTTTTGTTTGCGATATTCGCCGTCGCTGTCACCCAGCGTGGTAATCGCATTGTAATAACGTAGGTCGCCGTGCTGATCATTTTGACGTAAGGGTAAGCCTGTGATTAAAGCAGAGTCCTGGCGGCTGATAATACGATCCATGCTATCGAGGTAGCCTTGCGCTTGCTCTTTTAATACCGGAACGGCTGTTTCGGGCCAGATCACTAAATCGCTGGGTGGAGTGTTGAGTGTCAGCGATTGATACAACGAGAGTTGCGCTTCAATTTGTGCAGGATCCCATTTTAGGTTTTGTTCGATATTACCTTGGATGGCTGTCACGCTCAGGGGCTCACCTGAAGCCTGTGTCCATTGATAGGACTGTAGAGCGAAACCTAAGCTCCAGAGTGACAGCACAATACATGCAGCACCGATCCGCGCGCGCCAATCCCTGTTACAGCACACAGTGAGTAGCAAAGCACTGCTCAGCGCTAAAACAAAGGAGATCAGCCAGACACCGCCTAAAGGTGCCAATCCAGCAAGAGGGCCATTGAGTTGGCTGTAGCCAATATACAGCCATGGAAAGCCCGTGAGGAACCAACCGCGAAAGGCTTCAATGGCGACCCAGAGTGCAGCAAAGGCTAGAGCATTACTGATTGAATAGGTGTCGTGGCGTAAAAAACGTGCCCACAGCCAACCCAATAACGCGAGAAATAAGGCTAAACCTGCAACAAAAACTACAGTCAGCAGCGCGGCTAAAGGCACAGGTGCAGCGCCATAATCATGAATACTGACATACACCCAGCTGGTGCCACTGGCAAACATACCAAAGCCAAAATACCAGCTACGTACAGCGGCTTGGCGCGGGCTGAGTTGGCTTAAGCTGATAAATAACACCATGCAGGATACAAAAACCAAAGGCCACAGATTAAAGGGCGATAAAGTTAATGTGATCAAAGCACCAGCGACTAGACTCAGGCTATTGCTGATCCAACCGCTGCGAGTGAGCCAGTGCATGGGTATTTATTCCTAAGGTCAGTCAGCGCAGGACTATGATGAATGAGCGCGCTTGGTGTCTTTATCTAACGGCGTAATGCGCAGTAAATGTAAGCGACGGCTGTCTGAGTTGAGTACACGAAAGCGCATGCGATCGATTTCAATTGTTTCATTGCGTTTAGGTAAATGCCCGAATGCACTCATGACAACGCCACCTATAGTATCGAATTCATCTTCAGAAAAGCCGCTATTGAAGAAGTCATTAAAGTCATCCACTGGAGTTAAGGCTTTGACAATAAAATCGCCGGTTGGCAGTGTACGGATGTAGCTGTCTTCTTCTACATCATGCTCGTCTTCAATATCGCCAACGATTTGTTCCAGCACGTCCTCAATGGTGACCAAACCTGCTACGCCACCGTACTCATCAATGACTACCGCCATATGGTTATGGTTAGCGCGAAACTCTTTGAGTAGTACGTTGAGTCGTTTCGATTCGGGTACAAAGTTGCAAGGACGCAATAAACTGCGCAGATCAAAGTTGTCTTCTTTTTTCAGAATCAGTGGCAGTAGATCTTTGGCGAGTAAAATACCCAGCACTTCGTCATTGTTTTCACCAATCACAGGATAGCGCGAATGTGCGGCATCAATAATGGCCGGTAAAAATTCTTCAGGTGATTGGCAGGCTTTAATACTGATCATTTGTGAGCGCGGAATCATAATATCGCGAACTTGCAGGTCGGCAATTTGAATCGCGCCTTCGACAATGGCAAGTGCATCATTATCGAGTAGCTTATTGCGATTGGCTTCGCGCAGCAGTTCGAACAATTCTTGGCGTGTTTTAGGCTCTTGGGCAAAAGCGTGGGTCAGCTTGTCCAGCCATGACTTATGCCCACTGCTAGAATTATCTTCACTCATGATGGTATTAAATCCGTCTCTTGGTTGTCGCGGTAAGGGTCAGGGTGGCCTATTTCAGCCAACAATTGGCGCTCTAATGCTTCCATTTCTTCTGCTTCGGCATCATCAATATGATCATAGCCCAATAAATGCAAGCAGCCATGTATCACTAAATGTGCCCAGTGTGCCGTCAGTGTTTTGCCTTGCTCTGCGGCTTCTTGTTCAACCACAGGCACGCAAATCACTAAGTCGCCCAGCAGCGCAATATCCAATAAGCCCTCAGGGATATCAGCAGGGAAGGACAGCACATTCGTGGGGTAATCTTTACCGCGCCAGGTTGAGTTAAGCTCTAGGCCTTCAGCGCTATCGACTAACCGGATTGTCAGTTCGGATGGCGCTGTACGTTGGCGTAAAGCTAAGCCGCACCATGTTAAAAAATCGGCATGGCTAGGTAAAGCAGTGGCAGAACTGGCAATTTGTAGATCAAGTTCTATCAAGGACGTGGCTCTCTAGCAGGATCATTTGATTTGGTTGAGCTATGACTTTCATAAGCGTCTACGATGCGTTGCACCAGTGGATGGCGGACAACGTCAGCTGATTTAAAGAAGGTAAAGCCGATACCGGGAACATCTTGCAAGATGTTAATGACATCAATTAGCCCAGAAGCTGTACCGCGTGGCAGGTCAACTTGGGTGATATCGCCAGTAATAACCGCTGTTGAGCCAAAACCAATGCGTGTTAAGAACATTTTCATTTGTTCAACTGTGGTGTTTTGGCTTTCATCCAAAATAATAAAGCTATTGCTCAAGGTGCGGCCACGCATATAGGCCAGCGGAGCCACTTCAATCACTTGTTTTTCAATTAAACGCGTGACGTGTTCAACACCGAGCATTTCGTACAGCGCATCATAAAGTGGGCGCAAATACGGATCGATTTTTTGTGATAAATCGCCCGGTAAAAACCCAAGCTTTTCGCCAGCTTCAACAGCCGGGCGCACAAGTAAAATCCGCTGGACTAATTCACGTTCTAGCGCATCCACAGCACAAGCCACGGCTAAATAGGTTTTACCGGTTCCAGCTGGGCCAATACCAAAATTAATATCGTGATCAAGGATGGATTTAACGTAATTTTGCTGATTTTCACCGCGTGGACGAATGGCGCCTTTACGGGTACGCAGCGCAACAGAGTGCGTCGGTGTGCTCGATGGGCTGGTCAGTTCTTGCATGCTCGATTCTTGTAAAAAGAGGTGCACGGTATCTGGAGTTAAGTCTGCGTTCTTGGTTTCGCGATACAAGCGGCGAATCAATTGTTCAGCAGCACGAGTTTGTTCGCGATGACCCAGCAATTCAAACTGCTCGCCACGGTTGCGGATAGTGATATTTAATCGTTGCTCGATTAAACGCAGATGCTCGTCATATTGGCCGCACAGATTTGCAAAGCGCGCCGCTTCAAACGAATCAAGAGTAAAACGTTGTATATCAGTTGATGTGTTCAAGGACTTTAAAGATGCCTATTTAACAAATGAGTGGCCTAGGATAGCGCTGTAAATGCAAAGCGGGAAGAGCTAAAAAGGTCGACTGTTTATTTGTTAAGTTCAGGCGGCTAAAAATGAGCCACCTGAACGAGTTGGATCTGTTTATTGCAACCTTAAGCTGTGGTGTTCTCACAGATCTGCGTCAAGGCGTGTGCCCAGTGTTCTTGAGCGTTTAAGCAAGGAATGAGCACCAGCTCTTCGCCGCCAGCGGCAATGAAATCTTCGCGACCTTCGATGCCAAGCTCTTCAAGAGTTTCGATACAATCAGCAACAAAAGCGGGCGACATGACCAGCAGTTTTTTCACACCACGCGCAGCCAGCTCTTCTAAGGTGGCATCGGTGTAAGGTTCGATCCATTTGTTCTTACCTAAACGCGACTGGAAGGCAACCGACCACTGTTCAGGTTTGAGGCCCGCTGCCTGTGCAAACAACTCAGCACTGCGCATGCATTGAGCGCGATAACAGGTATCGAGCACGGCTTGGCTGGCGGTTTCACAGCATGATTTATCTTTTAAGCAATGCGAACCCGTTGGGTCCAGCTTCTTCAAATGGCTTTCAGGTAAACCGTGGAAGCTGAGCAGCAAGTGATCAAAATCTTTTTGTAATTCAGACTCGGCACTCTGTGCTAAAGCTTTGATGTAAATGGGATCGGCATAAAAAGGTTTCACAATATTGAGCTGCAGCGACAAGTTGTGCTTTTTAATACACTTTTTTGCTTCTTCAATGGCTGTGGTCGTGGTGCTGTCGGCAAATTGCGGATACAGCGGAGCAAAGGTAACGGTTTTGATACCTTGCTTAGCCAGCTCTAATAAGCGTGTGCTAATGGATGGCTCGCCGTAACGCATGGCTAAAGTGGTTGGGCCATGTTTCCACAGGGGACGTACGGCATCAGTGAGTCGCTCGCTGATCACCACTAAAGGTGAGCCTTCAGGCCACCAAATTGAAGCGTAAGCAGCAGCTGATTTTGCTGGGCGCACCGCTAAAATCACACCAACCAATAGGCGGCGCAATGGCCATGGAATATCAATAACATAAGGGTCCATCAAGAACTGGTTCAAGTAGCTGCGAACATCGCTAACTGACGTTGAGCGTGGTGAACCCAGGTTCGAGAGCAATAGAGCGTGGTCAGACATGAAAAATATCCAGTAATTGAAAAAACAAAGTGCACTAGTGTAAGGCGTTACGATGGAAATGAAAGCATTAAACTCAGCGCCCTAGAGGGCGTATTGTCGCGTCTAGCAGTTTTCAGTATCAGGCTCAGCCAGCTGCAGTGGTTAATGTATTTTAATAGGTACGCCGACCATACTTTCTATCGGCTGTCGTTTATTTGAAGGTGACTTCTCACCGCCCTTAAAGGGCGATGCTTCTTGTTTCACAGGCTGCAACTTGGTATGACCAAGAATGACGC
>JAAZJF010000403.1 GCA_012800475.1 Gammaproteobacteria bacterium | reverse complement strand
TCGCGGGTAATTTTACCGCCGCGGGCGCGAATATCTTCGCAAGCCTTATAAACATCTTCGACTTCCAAAGCAATATGCCCGTAACCATCACCCAGGTCGTACTTTTCAACCCCCCAGTTGTGGGTTAATTCAATGACGCTGTTGCTGGCCTCATCACCGTAACCAACAAATGCCAAGGTAAACTTACCCTCGGGATAATCGCGGCGACGCAACAACTGCATGCCCAATACTTCAGTGTAAAAAGCAATGGAAGCGTCAAGGTCGCCAACCCGTAACATCGTATGTAAAAGTCTCATCAGCTTACTCTCCTCTGCGCTATTACAGCGCCATCAATCAAACCCTGTACACACTCGGAGCTCAGTTTCACTAGACAGCTCCAGCCTTGCACAAGTTTTCCAGCTTGCTGGCCTGCGCCAGACTAAAATTTAACTAGCTGTTATTTTTTAACAGGAACCGCCTTAAGCAGCCTAATAATCAGCTGATTACCATTGAGCTCAGCCAAATCAAGCAGATAGCTTTTCTCAATATCAAGCATCTCGCGATTGTCTAACAGCTGCTTCACCAGCTCTTCTTCGCCATTACTGATGGCGGTTTCCAAGGCCATATAATTGGCCATGCTTTCTCTTTTTTGTTCGCTCATACAGCCCTCGCTTATCCGCTAAATTATGCAACCTGCAAGCACTTTGCATACTGTAGCGCTGATCATCAGTAAACAATGAAAAAGCCACCGCAAGGGTGGCTTTTATCCGAAGAAGCTAAGCTTGCTATAGCAACCTTACAGCAACTTACGGCCTTTGGAGGCTGCAATGCGTAAACGCAAGGCATTGAGCTTAATAAAGCCTGCCGCATCTGCTTGGTCGTAAGCGCCTGCATCGTCTTCAAAGGTGGCAATGGCTGCATCAAACAGTGAGTCGTCTGATTTACGGCCAATCACAGTGATATTGCCTTTATACAGTTTCAAACGCACCACACCGTTCACGTTTGCTTGCGACGCATCAATCATCGTCTGCAACATGGCACGCTCAGGACTCCACCAGTAGCCATTGTAAATCAACTCAGCATACTTAGGCATTAAACCATCTTTTAAGTGCGCCACTTCACGGTCTAAAGTAATGGACTCTATGGCACGGTGCGCTTTGAGCATAATGGTGCCGCCTGGGGTTTCGTAGCAACCGCGAGCCTTCATGCCCACATAACGGTTTTCCACGATATCCACACGGCCAATGCCATGCTCACCACCAATGCGATTCAGCTCAGCTAAAACTGTTGCCGGAGATTTCTCAACGCCATCAATAGCAACAATATCACCTTTACGGTAGGTCAACTCAATGTACTGCGCCTTATCTGGAGCATTTTCAGGTGAGTTAGTCCAACGCCACATCTCTTCTTCATGCTCAGTCCAGGTGTCTTCCAACACGCCGCCTTCATAAGAAATGTGCAGTAAGTTGGCATCCATTGAGTACGGTGATTTTTTATTACCGTGACGCTCAATTTCAATATTGTGCTTCGCCGCGTAATCCATCAGCTTTTCACGGGACAATAAATCCCACTCACGCCAAGGCGCGATCACTTTCACGCCTGGCTTAAGTGCATAAGCACCCAACTCAAAACGTACTTGGTCATTACCTTTACCGGTTGCACCGTGCGAAATCGCATCAGCACCGGTTTCGTTGGCAATTTCAATCAAGCGCTTAGCAATCAGCGGACGCGCAATTGAAGTACCTAATAAATATTCGCCTTCATAAATTGTGTTGGCGCGGAACATCGGGAAGACAAAGTCACGAACAAACTCTTCGCGTAGATCGTCAATGTAGATTTCTTTAACACCTAGGGCTTGTGCTTTTGCACGTGCAGGCTCTACTTCTTCGCCTTGACCTAAGTCGGCAGTAAAAGTAACAACTTCACAGTTGTATGTATCTTGCAGCCACTTAAGAATGACCGAAGTGTCCAAGCCACCGGAATAGGCGAGAACCACCTTCTTGACGTCTGACATGCCTTCAACTCCACGAGAATTATGCGATAAAG
>JAAZJF010000342.1 GCA_012800475.1 Gammaproteobacteria bacterium | reverse complement strand
TCAAGTAAGTCAGGCAGTTGCGATAAAGCGCGTGCGCGAACTTTGTTACCCAGCTCGCGTAAGTTTTCACGCTCATCTTCATCGGGCATGGAAATAAGGCGTTTGCTGATCAAAGAATCCATGGCGCTGCGCATATTGTGGCGTAGTTGCTGATCTTTTAACGACAGGCGGGCGTTGGCTTTAAGGCTGCGCGCGGTGATATCGACCGCGTGAATACGTTGGCTGTTCATGCGCTGGGCTCCTGTGCTGCTTGGGTGCGTTGCCATAAAAAACTGGCCAAGTGTTGGCCCAGCAAGGGGATATTGTGTTTTTCAAATGCCCCGTTGATATTTAACAAGCAACCACAATCAGCGCTGACCACTTGCTGCGCGCCACTGGCCAATAAGGACTGGGTTTTATCCTGCACCATAGCGCCGGCAATATCAGGCATGCGCACCGAGAAAGTACCACCAAAGCCGCAGCATTCACTTTCATGATCATGCTCCAGACGCTGCACCTGATTGAGTTGTGCGATCAGGGCGCGGGCATGCACATGGGTGTTCATTTCACGGCGTGCTGAACAGGAAGTGTGCAGCGCGATCTGCACTGGCGCACCTTGATCATGCAGTTGAATCTGGCACACGTGCAATAAGAACTCAGCCAGCTCATAGGTGCGTGCAGCAAGGTGGTGCACTTGCGCTAAGGTGTCCGGTTCGTCTTTAAATAAATCCGCATAATGCTCGCGAAACATGCCAGCGCAGGAGCCGGATGTCACCACCACAGGCCAATCATTGCGAAAGAGTTTGAGTTGTGCTCGTGCCACTTCTCGAGCCTGCTCGGTGTAGCCTGAGGTGTACGCCGGTTGTCCGCAGCAGCTTTGCTCTTGCGGAAAGTCGATGGCGATGCCTTCGCGCTCTAATAAGTGAATGGCATCCATTCCCGCTTCAGGGAAAAACAAATCCACCACACAGGTCCCAAACAAATACACCTTGCTGGGCTTGTGGGTTGGATAGGTGCGTGCGGGTTTGCGCGCAGGTGCAATACGCGTTTCTTGGGGTGCAGCATTATAAAATAGATCGCTCATAGACAGCTCCGGCGCTGTTGAAGATGAAACTGAAACAGACCCGCCCTTGGCGATACACCAAGGCACGAGTCTGTTGGCACTGGCGTAGGGCTAAGGCATTAATGGATCACGAATGCCTAAAACGGTGACGGCGAGTAGCACAATCAAACCGGTAAAAAACACATAGTACAAAGTGGGCCAAATGGTTTTTCTTAAGATCGTTCCTTCTTGACCGAGCAAACCCACAGTAGCAGAGGCCGCGACCACGTTATGAATCGCAATCATATTACCCGCTGCTGCACCAATGGCTTGGCCGGCAATCACTAAGGCGGTGGAGATGCCTAAGTTTTCTGCCACACCAAACTGAAACTGGCTGAACATCATATTACTGACTGTATTGGAGCCTGCAATAAAGGCACCCAAAGCACCAATACTCGGAGCGAGTAATGGGTAAATAGCGCCCACGCTATCCGCAACAAAACGCGCCATAGTAATGGGCATGCTTGGAATATCTGCCGCATTGATGCCTGAGTTAATCAGGATGCGCACCATCGGAATGGTAAATAACAACACAAAGCCTGCGCCCAAGAGAATCCGGCTGGATTCGCTTAAGGCTGAGCGAAAGTTCTGCCAAGGCATCTTATGCAGAAAATAGGTGCTGCACGCCACCACAATTAAAATCCCGCCGGGTAAGTACAGCGGCATAAAATCAGCATTAATACCCGCTTCACCGAGGATATTAGGAAACTTAAGCGTCACTGCTTTAAGAGCGTCTGCTACAGGTAGTGAAACGCGGCTGATCACCAATAAAACCCCCACCAACACATAAGGCAGCCAAGCTTTGAAGCTGCTCATAGGTTTGCTGGTGATGTTGTCGAGCTTCATTTCAATCGAGCCCAACCATTCGCTGGGCCAGTCTTTGGCTGGCGCAAAATCCCATGTGCTTTTCGGTGTGAGAAAATTAAAGCGTGCGGCGGTAGTGACAATAGCTAAACCCACTAAACCACCCAGCATTGAGGGGAACTCAGGGCCTAATAAAATACCCGTTGCCGCATACGGAATGGTGAAAGCCAGGCCTGCAAATAAAGCAAAGGGCAGTATGGCAAAACCTGCTTTCCAGCTTTTTTCTTGACCAAAAAAGCGCGTCAGCATCAGCACCATAATCAATGGAATAATAGTGCCGACGATGGCATGAATAATCGCCACCTGACTGGTGATCAACTGCATAAAACTAGCCCAGTCCGAGCCATTGGCTAAGAGCTGCGTACTGACGGCATCACTATCCAAGCCACCGGTAATACCAATAATAATAGGCGTGCCCACCGCACCAAAAGATACAGGCGTACTTTGTACCAGCATGCCGAGCATCAGCGCAGCCATCGCCGGGAAACCAATCGCCACCAGTAGCGGGGCAACAATGGCCGCCGTGGTACCAAAACCTGAAGCGCCTTCAATAAAGCTGCCAAATAACCAAGCAATAATGATGGCTTGCACGCGCCGGTCTGGGCTGATGGTAATAAAGCCTGCCCGAATCGCTTGAATCGCGCCTGAGTGCTTGAGGGTATTAAGCAGTAAAATGGCGCCAAAAATAATCCACAGTACCCCAGCTGTAATAGCTAAGCCCTGTAGGGTTGAGGCCAAAACACGATTTACACTCATCTCCCAAAAATACAGCGCAATGGTGACGGTAAATAAAAATACCAGTGGCATCG
>JAAZJF010000341.1 GCA_012800475.1 Gammaproteobacteria bacterium | reverse complement strand
CTCAATCAAATAGCCAATCATGCCGGCTGTTTGCGCGCCCAATACATCCAAAGGATAAATCTCACCGGGCGTGTAGGCATCGTTTTGCAACGCCAGTAAACCCACCTGCGGGCCATTACCATGGGTGATCACCAACTGATGCCCTGCGCGAACAATATCTGCTAAAGCGTGCGCGGCCACTTTGACATTCTCGCGCTGTACTTGCGCGGTCAAAGGCTGACCACGCTGTAATAAGGCATTGCCGCCTAATGCTGCTACAACCAACATATGTATTTATCCTAAAGTTGCCACCAACACGGCTTTAATGGTGTGCATACGGTTTTCTGCTTGGTCAAAAACAATGGACGCTGGGCTTTCAAACACCTCTTCGGTCACTTCCATGGCATCAATCCCGAATGCAGCTTGAATCTCTTGGCCTACTGTCGTTTCAGTGTTATGAAACGCCGGTAAGCAATGCATAAACTTAACCCGTGGATTACCCACTTTGGCCATCAATGTGGCATTGACTTGGTAGGGCATTAATAATTTAATGCGCTCGGCCCATTTTTCTTGCGGCTCACCCATCGACACCCAGACATCGGTGTAGACAAAATCCACGCCTTGCACGGCGCTATCAATATCATCGGTGATGGTAATGCGTGCGCCGGTTTTTTGCGCAATGGCATGAGCATAGTCTTGAATTGCTTGATCCGGCTGACACTCTTTTGGCGCGCATAAACGCACATCCATGCCCATTTGCGCCCCACCGACCAATAAACTGTTGCCCATATTATTGGCGGTATCACCAATAAACACATAGGCCACTTCATGCAAAGGCTTATCACTGTGCTCTTGCATGGTTAAAAAGTCGGCTAAAATCTGCGTGGGGTGTGAATCATCGGTCAGGCCATTGTAAACCGGCACACCGGCATACTCAGCCAATTCATTGACGATCTCTTGGCCAACACCACGGTATTCAATCGCATCATACACACGACCTAAAACGCGCGCGGTGTCTTTGATCGACTCTTTATGGCCCATATGGTTACCCGTTGGACCTAAATAAGTGACGCGCGCACCCTGATCAAAGGCCGCCACTTCAAAACTGATACGGGTGCGCGTGGAGTCTTTTTCAAAAATCAGCGCAATGTTTTTACCTTGCAGGCACTGTTGCTCAGTGCCTGCATATTTCGCTGCTTTAAGATCAGCAGATAACTTCAGTAAAAATTCGATTTCTTGAGGCGTGTAATCGCGCAACGTTAACAAGTCACGATTTTTAAGGTTGAAAGGCATGCATCTGCTCCTTGGTTAGCAGCTGGGTCAAAAATTGCAACACAACATCATATATTAAACAGCATCACGTACGGTGGGGCAGCTCATGCAACGACCGCCGCCACGACCACGGCCCAGCTCAGCACCTGGCACAGCCAACACCTCAATACCCGCTGCCGCTAAAGCTGCGTTGGTATCATCATTACGGTCATAACCAATCACTACGCCGGGGCTCAGTGCCAACACATTGTTGCCATCATTCCACTGCTCACGCTCGCGTTCAGCAGGATGATCGCCACCGGTTGCCACCACTTCGAGGGCCGCATAACCCAATACTTCAGCCACCACATCAAACATATGACGTGAGTCTTGAGTGAACACATGCGATGTGCCGCTTTTATCAGGGCGCAGATCATAGCAAATCATTTCATCGGCGACCTCAGTAAATGCTGTGACAATATTATCGCCGCAAAAGGTAAACACCGTATCCAAGTGCATCGCCGCACGCGATTTGGGCATTTGGCAGGCCACCACACGCTCCACTTCACCTTGGGCAAATAACGCACGCGCCAATTGGCCGACCGCTTGCGGTGAACTGCGCTCACCCATCCCCACTAAAACGGTGCGATTGCCAATCGGCATGATATCGCCGCCCTCAAGGGTGGCTAAACCAAAGTCTTGCAGCGGATCGCCCCACAGCACTTCAACTTTACCGGCAAACTTGGGGTGGAATTTATACACTGCAGCCGTGAGTAAGGTTTCTGGCTTACGCGCATTCCAGTACATGGGGTTGAGGCTCACGCCCCCATAAATCCAGGCACTGTTATCGCGCGTAAATAAGAAGTTGGGCAGCGGCGGCAAAATAAAGCCGTAACGCCCTAAATGATTACCAAACAAACTCACCGGATTAAAAGGCAAATCCCCCACTTCCAAGCCACCAATTAAATACTCCGCCAAGGTGCTGCTGGGTAATTCATCCATCCACGCACGCAAGTCAGACACCATCCCCACACCAATCTGATTCCAAGTGATGCGCTGATCGAGCACCCACTGGCGGCCTTGTGGAATATCTAAAGTTTGCGCTAATAAATCATGGATATCCAAGACTTCAACGCCGCGCGCTTGCATGAGACTGACAAACACATCGTGATCTTTTTGCGCTTGTTTGACCCAAAATACATCATCAAATAATAAAGAGTCGCAGTTGGATGGCGTTAAGCGCCGATG
>JAAZJF010000060.1 GCA_012800475.1 Gammaproteobacteria bacterium | reverse complement strand
GACTTGGCTGGTAAAACAGGCACAACCAACGAATCAAAAGACAGTTGGTTTGCGGGCTACAACAGCGATGTGGTGACCAGTGTCTGGGCTGGCTTTGATCAGCCCACCAGTCTAGGTCGCAATGAATATGGCGGTACGATTGCCTTGCCGATCTGGATTGATTACATGGCCTATGCACTTAAAGATAAGCCTATGCATACGATGCAAGAACCTGCGGGCATGATAACCTTGCGTATTGATCCTGTGACAGGACGTATCGCCCGCCCAGGCACGCCTGATGCGTATTTTGAGCTGTTTAAAAGCGAAGATGCGCCACCGACTATGGATGAGTTTGATGACAGCTGGGATATACCCGGTAGCAACTACCAGGATCGCTCAGAAATCGCTCCAATCGACTTATTCTAATCCCCAATCACAACATTTGCTGTACGCCATAAAAAAACCCGCATCATGCGGGTTTTTTTATGGCCTATTGAAACTTAACCGTTAAACACTTCATCCACTGAAGTCAGTGGGTAGTGCTTAGGGTAAGGCAGTGTAGCTACGCCAGTTTCAATCGCAGCTTTCGCCACAGCATCAGGTACCAAAGTAATTAAACGTGGGTCCATTGGCTTAGGAATGATGTACTCACGGCCAAACTCCAAGCAATCAATACCGTAGGCATCGCACACAGCATTGGATACAGGCAGTTTTGCTAAATCACGCAGCGCATGTACTGCAGCAATTTTCATCTCTTCATTAATACGTGTTGCACGCACATCCAGCGCACCACGGAAAATGAATGGGAAACCCAAGACGTTGTTCACTTGGTTAGGATAGTCAGAACGACCGGTCGCCATAATCACATCGGGACGGGTTTCGTGGGCCAGTTTAGGATCAATTTCAGGATCAGGGTTGGAGCAGGCAAAAACCACAGGGTTAGGTGCCATACGCAACAGGTTCTCAGGGCTCAGTAAGTTCGCACCTGACAAACCAACAAACACATCCGCGCCTTCCATTGCATCCGCTAAAGTGCGGCAGTCTGTTTCATGGGCAAACACGGCTTTGTATTGGTTTAAGTCTTCACGTCCTGAGTGGATCACACCGGTGCGGTCAACCATAAAGAGGTTTTCAACTTTTGCACCCATGCTGATCAACAACTTCATACATGCCGTTGCTGCAGCGCCAGCACCTAGACAAACAATGCGCGCTTCTTCAAGTTTTTTACCGGCAATTTCCAGCGCATTCAACATACCCGCAGCGGTCACAATAGCCGTACCGTGCTGGTCATCGTGGAATACTGGAATATCGCACTGCTCAATCAGCGCACGTTCAATTTCAAAGCATTCAGGCGCTTTAATATCTTCGAGGTTAATCCCACCAAAAGTGATGGAAATACGCTTTACTGTGTCAATAAATGCTTGTGGGCTTTCCGCATCCACTTCGATATCAAATACATCAACGCCGGCAAAGCGCTTAAATAGTACGCCTTTACCTTCCATCACTGGCTTAGACGCTAAAGGACCTAAATTACCGAGACCCAAAATTGCAGTGCCATCTGAAATGACCGCAACAAGGTTGCCTTTGCCTGTGTATTTATAAGCTAGCTCTGGATCACGGGCAATTTCGCGCACAGGTTCAGCCACACCAGGGCTGTACGCTAACGCAAGGTCACGTGCAGTTGCAGTAGGCTTAGTGAGCTCAACGCTTAACTTTCCCGGACGCGGGGAAGCGTGGTATTCGAGAGCCGCTGTTTTTAGATCAGACATGATTGGCAATTCCCGCTTGACTATTATAATGAATTTAAGGACGTCTGAGCATACTCAAGAACGACAAACGCCACAAGCGCATCTAGCCTACTGTGCGTAGAAGTACGTAAAGGATTAAGCAAAAAAACTAGGATCACTGCAATTGCAACATACTTGGATGGCTGACCGTTAAACGCCAGCGCGCATATTGACTGTTTTGCCCTTTGCGATCAGCCACCCAACCGCGCGCATGCAGGATACGCCCCTGCCAATCCTCAAAGGTTTGAGGATCAAAGTAGGCTAATGCCTGAGTGGGAATCTGAATGGTCACCGAGTGCCCTAACTCCAACCACACACCACCTTTATTGCGCTGCACTTTTTGAATACGCCCTTGCAACAAAGTAAAACCACCGGCTTTCACCTGTTGGGCTGGCTTATACACGGCATGCTTCCATAACCCTAGGCGTGATGTACGCGCATGTTCTTCAGCTTGCGATAAACACTCGGCAAAATCAGTGTTAGGCGCTAACGCCACATTAAATGCTAAGCCGGCAGCCACTAACTGCTCACCCAAGCTCACACCATGACGATCATACAGATAGGCTAAGACGCGATCATAACGATCTCTAGGCTCTTGCCCCAGGCGTAAACTCACTTTGTTGTTATTGGCTTGAATTAAAGCACTTAAGCGCTGCTTAGCTTGCACCGCATAGGGCTGATCAGTGCGCCCACGACCGCCCATTTCAGGCGCATCGATACCAATCAAGCGCACACTACGGCCGTTATGTAAACGTACCGTATCGCCATCAATCACCTGTTTAACAGAGAACTCAGCTTTAATGGGCGCTATCGAACAAAACGAAGTGGCTGCGTAACTTGGGGTCGATAGCAGCAAAAAAAAAGCGCCCATAAAGGACGCTTTTCTCAGCACAGCTATGACCGATTTTACATAGGTCATTTAAATGCTCATTATTTTGTTGCGCCGAAACCAGCAAAACGCTGTTTGAAGCGATCAATACGACCACCTACATCAAGCACTTTTTGTTTACCGGTATAGAACGGGTGACACTCGGAGCACACATCAATGCTGATGTCTTTACCAATGGTAGAACGAGTTTCAATCACGTTACCGCAGCTGCAAGTAGCGTTGATCGCAACATAATTTGGATGAATATCGGCTTTCATGGTGTTTCCTCAACATAACCGTGCCGCCACCCAACACCATTGTCGAGTACCGCACGAAAACAGGGTGTGAATAATACCAGAGCAAACACCTGTTGCAACAGCGTTTTTAGTAAAAGCTGTGCAAGGCTATTTTTCTAGGCGACTGCCCCATTGACTTGCGCCTTAGGGATTTAAATAACGCAGCTTTCGCAATAATGCTATTTTTTCGTCATACTATTGGTCTACACCCTGTTACACAACCCCGTATTTGCGGGATGAGGAGCTACTGTGAGCATCAATACTGCCAACCGTGTTTTTCCAGCGACACGCCTACGTCGCAACCGCCGTGATGACTTTTCACGTCGTTTAGTGCGTGAAAATCAATTGAGCGTCGATGATCTAATTTTGCCGGTGTTTGTTTTAGATGGCACCAACCGCAGAGAAGAAGTGCCCTCAATGCCAGGTGTGGAGCGTTTATCCATTGACCTGTTGCTTGAAGCAGCTCAAGAGTGGGTTGATTTAGGTATTCCAGCGCTGGCACTCTTCCCTGTTACACCCGTTGAAAAAAAATCACTGGATGCCGCCGAAGCATGGAACCCTGATGCTATTGCTCAGCGGGCCATTCGTGCCTTGCGCGAACGTTTCCCTGATTTAGGCGTGATCAGTGATGTGGCACTCGACCCATTCACCACCCACGGTCAAGACGGCATCTTAGACGATGACAACTACGTCATGAACGAAGAGACTGTTGACGCATTGGTGCGCCAAGCTCTGTCACATGCGGATGCCGGTGCACAAATTGTCGCGCCATCTGACATGATGGACGGCCGCATTCAGGCCATGCGCGAAGCATTGGAATTGGCAGGCCACACTAACGTGCGCATCATGGCTTACTCAGCTAAATACGCCAGTGCCTACTATGGTCCATTCCGTGATGCGGTCGGTTCTGCTGCGAACCTTGGCACAGCTAACAAGTCGACCTATCAAATGGATCCAGCCAACAGCAATGAAGCCCTGCACGAAGTGGCAACTGATCTGACTGAAGGCGCAGATATGGTCATGGTCAAACCTGGCATGCCCTATTTAGATATTTTGCACCGTGTTAAAGATGAGTTCAAAGCACCAACTTTTGTGTATCAAGTCAGTGGTGAATACGCCATGCATATGGCGGCCATTCAAAACGGCTGGCTCAGTGAAGCGGTGATTATGGAATCCTTAGTGGCCTTTAAACGTGCAGGCGCTGACGGTATTCTGACCTACTTCGCCGTCCACGCTGCAAAACAACTCAAACAAGGCGCTTAATTTATAACGGAGAATCTATGAGCAACGCAGGACCCATATCCGCATCACTGATCGCTGAACCTACAAGCGAATCCGCAGCCGATGCAACAGCAGCACCCCACACGGGAATGATCGATGAGTCCTGCGCTGCCATAGCGCCGATCACCAACCTGGATGACAGCAGTTTGTATATTCATCGCGAATTATCACAACTGCAGTTTAATATTCGTGTTTTAGAACAAGCCCTAGACGAGGCCACGCCCTTACTGGAGCGCCTCAAGTTCTTACTTATTTTTTCCAGCAACTTGGATGAGTTTTTTGAGATCCGGGTAGCGGGTTTAAAAAAACAAATTACTTTTGCTCGTGAGCAGGCGGATGCCGATGGTTTGCAGCCCCACCAAGCCTTGTCCAGAATATCGGAGTTGGTGCACGCGCAAGTCGATCGTCAGTATCAAATTCTGAATGATATTTTACTGCCGCAACTGGCCCAGCAAGAGATTCACTTTATTCGTCGGCGCAAATGGACCAGCAAAATCAAAGCTTGGGTTAAAGCCTACTTTGAAGAAGAAATCGCCCCCATTATTACGCCCATCGGGCTTGACCCCACTCATCCATTTCCATTACTGGTCAATAAAAGTCTTAACTTTATTGTTGAACTGGAAGGCGTGGATGCGTTTGGCCGTGATTCTGGACTCGCGATTTTACCGGCACCGCGCTTATTGCCGCGCGTTATTCAAGTGCCAGAAGACGTCGGTGGTGCGGGAGTCAACTATGTCTTCCTATCCTCCATGATCCATGCGCATGCAGATGATTTGTTTCATGGCATGAGCGTAAAAGGCTGCTACCAATTTAGATTAACGCGCAATGCTGATTTATCAGTGGATGCCGAAGATGTCGAAGATTTAGCACGCGCTTTGCGTGGTGAACTCTATTCACGTCGCTTTGGCGATGCGGTACGTCTTGAAGTGGCTGATACCTGCCCTGCACATCTGGTTAATTTTTTGCTCAAGCAATTTGATTTATCCACAGCTGAACTCTATCAGGTCAATGGCCCCGTTAATCTGACGCGTTTATTCAGTGTCACAGGGCTCGAAAGCCATCCCCACTTACAGTTCCCACCCTTTACACCTGCTATTCCTAAGGCGTTGCAAAACAGCGAAAATATTTTCCAAGCCATCAGCAAGCACGATATTTTGCTCTATCACCCTTTTGAATCCTTTACTCCGGTGATTGATTTACTGCGCCGCGCAGCAAAAGATCCATACGTATTGGCCATTAAACAGACCCTGTACCGCGCGGGCGCTAACTCGGAAATTGTCGATGCATTAGTCGATGCCGCCCGCAACGGCAAAGAAGTGACCGTAGTGGTTGAGCTGCGTGCACGTTTCGATGAAGAATCGAATCTGGCACTTGCAAGTCGCTTGCAAGCTGCGGGTGCCGTGGTGATTTATGGCGTGGTCGGTTTTAAAACACACGCAAAGATCGTTTCCATCTTGCGTCGCGAAAACGGCAACTTCGTGCGGTATGCACACTTGGGCACGGGTAACTACCATGCGGGGAATGCGCGCTTATACACTGACTACAGCTTGCTAACTGCCGATCCTGACCTGTGCGAAGATGTGTCTAAACTTTTTAATCAGCTGATTGGTATGGGTAAAACGCTGCGCATGAAAAAGCTCTTTCATGCGCCCTTTACTCTGCGTAAAACCTTATTGGATCTGATTGCGCGTGAGGCTGCGCATGCCAGCGCTGGCCAAGATGCGCGTATTATTATTAAGGTCAATGCCTTGACCGATGCGCGCATGATTAAAGCGCTGTATAAAGCCAGTCAAGCCGGTGTGAAAATCGATTTAATCGTACGTGGCATGTGTTGCCTACGCCCTGGTATCCCTGGGGTATCACACAATATTCAAGTGCGCTCTATTATTGGCCAACTGCTGGAACACAGTCGTGTCTTTTATTTTCTGAATAGCCCAGGTGAAGAGCATTTACTTCTGTCCAGCGCCGACTGGATGGAGCGCAATCTCGATAAACGTATCGAAACCTGCTTCCCAATTGAACATAAGAAAATGATCACACGCGTCAAAAAAGAATTGCAGACGTATTTAGAGGACAACACCCATGCTTGGCTGCTACAAAGCGACGGCAGCTATCTGCATGCACAGCCGCCCACCGAGGACAGTGCCTGCAATGCACAAGCCATCCTCTTGGAAAGCCTCAGTATGCCATTGATCGAGGTCTCGTAAAAATTCAACTGCATACAACACAAAAGGGCGCAGATACTTATACAGCATCTGCGCCCTTTTGATTACAGCACTCTTAGATAGAGGCGTATCTGTGTAGCGATACACCTCAACTCTGAGCTTATTTGAGTAGCATGGTACCGTTCTTAGCCAGATTGGTGTGCCATGAGAAGGCTTTTTCTAAGATATGCGGAGTTTGACCACCACGTGCCTTAGCTTCTGCTAAGTAGTCACGCGCTTGTTGCTTGTAGTCTGGGTGCATGCAGTTTTCGATAATCAGTTCAGCTGCCTGCGTCGGAGCTAGACCACGAATATCAGCATAACCTTGCTCAGTGATCAACACATCCACATCATGGTTGGTGTGGTCAACGTGGGCAACAAAAGGCACGATCGCTGAGATATTGCCACCTTTAGCTGTCGATTGCGTCACAAAAATAGTGATGCGCGCATTACGTGCGAAGTCACCTGAACCGCCGATACCGTTCATCATATGTGTGCCGCCAACGTGTGTTGAGTTCACGTTACCGTAGATATCTGCTTCTAACGCTGTATTAAACGAGATAATACCTAAGCGACGAATCACTTCAGGGTGGTTAGAAATCTCTTGTGGACGGAAGACGATTTTATCTTTGTACTTGGCTAAATCTTTGCCTAAAGTTGCCACGCGCTTTTTCGATAACGACAATGCTGTACCTGCAGCGAACTTCACTACACCCGCATCAATCAAATCAAAGACGCCATCTTGCAGAACTTCAGAGGCCACAACGATATCTTTAAAACCTGAGGTTTTCATACCGTTAAGTACCGCGTTGGCTACTGAACCTACACCCGATTGCAGTGGTGCAAGGCTTTCAGTTAAACGACCCAACTTAACTTCTTCACCCAAGAACGACAGTAAATTGTTAGCAATTTGCTGAGTTTCTTCGTTGGGCTCAAACAAAGGCGATGGAATATCAGCTTCATTAGAAATAATGATGCCGCGGATTTT
>JAAZJF010000340.1 GCA_012800475.1 Gammaproteobacteria bacterium | reverse complement strand
TCCATCGCGTCAAAAAGTTCGGCGTCATATCGGGCAATAGTCAAATCACGGCTGAACATAGCGGTCCTCATGGAATCAACAAGGCTAATAAAAAATATAAGTTAAGTATTCTACAGTATCTAAACGGCCTTGGCACATGAAAGGCGATCACTCTGACAATAAGTCTTGCTCAGACCGATTTAGATGGACTGATGACTCGTCTGATGAAGCAGTGGTGTTGGGTTTTATGCCTAGATTAATTAAGAGCAAGAGCGACATGTTGTGAATGACCCAGCGTGTGAATTGCGTTCTTCCCTCCACGGAGCGTCCCGCTCCAAGTCGGGCGCTGCGCCATCCATGGCTACGCTTGCCACGCAACCCACACGCCGTGTCTCGACCATAGGCAGGGTTGGCTGGTTTGTAGTGCACATTGACCGGGGCTTTATACAATATTTTTCTATGTTGCTATTGGGAGGTCTGCTGCTGTTTTCTGACAGTTATCATTTTTGCTTTTGCTTTGCTTTGCTTTGCTTAATAGAGTCAAGATACAGTTTTGCATGCAATATAGATACTTAATGAGTACTTTGGGGTGGGTGTGACGAGCGAAGCCATGGATGGCGAAGCGCCGGAGTTGAACCCCGGATGGGTTCATCGACGGACTAACACCCTCCCCGAAGTACGGCATGCACTCATCCTGCGGTATTTTAACAAAGCAGGGTTGCGCAGAATATGTACAAGTCGTACCTCGCTGATGCTGCTTTCCCCTCCACGAAGCACCCCGCTCCAAGTCGGGCGCTGCGCCATCCATGGCTACGCTTGCCGCAGCACCAACGAGGCACTAATCAATCATTGATGTGACCTGCAAGGTTGTAGAGCCATTGATGTGCTGCTGTTGAGCATGAACACATAATTAGCATGTTTAAAGAGTCTCAATATTAATCAGTCTAGCGACGCTGACCGCACGCATGCATTGCCGCGGTATCACTGCAACAACTTGCGACTTAATGACTAATGCTGATTAATTTTCCCCGAAACGCTACAATCCTTGCACTTTATGGCGGGTCTTTAACAATAGACGCAAGGCCAATCACTTATGACTTAAGAGGCGTTATTAAAGATGTCGAAAGATAACAAAAGCGGGCAAACAGGTTCTTACGTTTTCACCATGCACCGCCTTGGTAAAGTTGTGCCACCTAAGCGTGAAATTCTCAAAGATATTTCTTTATCCTTTTTCCCTGGCGCAAAAATTGGTGTACTTGGCCTCAATGGTTCAGGTAAATCAACACTCCTACGTATTATGGCTGGCGTTGATACCGAGTTTAACGGTGAGGCGCGCCCCATGCCGGGCCTTAATATCGGCTACTTACCGCAAGAGCCGCAGCTCGACCCAACCAAAACCGTACGCGAAATTGTTGAAGAAGCACTCGGTGAAGTTAAAGCCGCACAAGCGCGCTTAGATGAAGTCTATGCCGCTTACGCTGAGCCCGATGCAGACTTTGATGCTCTGGCAACAGAACAAGCAAAACTCGAAGCCATTATCCAAGCCAGCGACGGTCATAACATTGAGCGCCAGCTGGAGGTTGCTGCTGACGCCCTGCGTCTTCCTGCTTGGGATGCCAAAATCGAGCATTTATCCGGTGGTGAAAAGCGCCGTGTGGCTCTGTGCCGTTTGTTGCTCTCAGCCCCCGACATGCTGTTGCTTGATGAGCCGACTAACCACTTAGACGCTGACTCAGTCGCTTGGCTTGAGCGCTTCTTACATGACTTTACCGGCACCGTCGTTGCTATTACCCACGACCGTTATTTCTTGGATAACGTTGCCGGCTGGATTCTCGAGCTTGACCGCGGTCAAGGCATTCCTTTTGAAGGCAACTATTCGCAGTGGCTGGAGGCTAAAGCCAACCGTTTAAGCCAAGAAGCTAAACAAGAGTCCTCACACAACAAAGCCATGAAAGCTGAGCTTGAGTGGGTGCGCCAAGGTGCCAAAGGCCGTCAGTCAAAATCCAAAGCTCGTCTAGCGCGCTTTGAAGAAATGCAGTCACAAGAGTTCCAAAAGCGCAGTGAAACCAATGAAATTTATATCCCAGCGGGCGATCGCTTGGGCGACCAAGTCATTGAAATCAAAGGCGTGAGCAAAGCCTACGGTGACCGTGTTCTGCTGGATGACCTGTCATTCACCCTGCCTAAAGGTGCCATTGTGGGCGTGATCGGTGGTAACGGTGCGGGTAAGTCCACGCTGTTTCGCATGATCATGGGTGTTGAACAGCCTGATTCAGGCGAAATCATTATCGGTGATAGCGTCAAACTCGCCAGCGTTGATCAGCAGCGCGACAGTCTGGATGGTTCTAAAACCGTGTGGGAGCAGATTTCTGACGGTTACGACATGATTAAAGTGGGTAACTATGAAGTGCCATCACGCGGTTATGTCGGACGCTTTAACTTTAAGGGCTCTGATCAGCAAAAGTTTGTTAAGGACTT
>JAAZJF010000059.1 GCA_012800475.1 Gammaproteobacteria bacterium | reverse complement strand
GCTTGCGTAAAGTAAGCTGGACGATCGCGCTTGGCTGCGACAACACAAGCAATCTGTCCACGTGCGCTATAAATCTGTGGCAATAGCGCCAGCATGCTGTTGTGATCCGCAGGGAACAGCACACGCGATACATCACTCATTTCACCGAGTAAGGCTTCACAGAAAGTCGTATCTTGGTGCGACTGCTGGTTTTTACCATTTTCCCAAGTGTGCGAGGTGGCGACTAGCGGCCAACCTAACCAACCGGCTGGGCGGCCAATTTCTTTTTGCTGACGCGCATAAATTAAACTCTGGCGCACCGCACCCAGCATTTTCACGCAGAAGGCTTCATAGCTGGCCACCAAGTTCAAGCCTGACTGATTGGCTAAACAAGCTGACACCACTGCTTCTTCGTTCAGCGCAGTGATGATTTTGCCATCAACGGCTTCAAGTTCGTTTTCTGGATCACTGACTCGGTGACGCAAGGTCTTTAGCACTTCGGTCAGACGGTTACTGGCCAACTCATCAGGGTTACCCACACGCGGACGCAGATCGGGGTTGGCGGCCACTAAATCAACAAAATATCGATCCAATGCCGTCATTGTTGAGCAGGCATCATCGCGGTAATGCAACTCAGGTTGCACTGGCGTTTTGGGATGGCGATTGGCCAATGGGTTATCACGCTCTAATGGGCGTTGTTGCGTGGTATGCGTATTGAGTAACTCTAACGCTTCGCGCATATCCTCAGGTGATACATACAACGGCTTAATATGCTGATTAAATAAATCACGCGACTGCTCATCGACATGGGGGTTACCCGGCAGCGGCAAGTTATGCGCTTTATTTTCATCTGCACCGTAAAAGCCAAAACCTTTAACAGATTGGGCAATACCGTATGGAATCGGCAGTGGGTAGGATAAAATGCCGTTATTTTTCTCTTGTACACGGCGCTCAAGGCGCTGTTCCATCTCCCACAAGGTGCAGACAAAGGCTGCAGGGTCACGACCGTCAAACTCAATCGGATCAAACCCACAACCGCGCAAGTGACGCTCAAAACTGACTAAACCTTCCGGCGTACCCATTTGTGTGCGCTGCTCAATACGGCGACCGTTAGCAATCATAATCGGCAATGCAGGACCGCTGTCTTCAGCACGCCACCAACGTGGAATCCAATCACTGCCGCGCTGCTCTTCGGCAGCACCATCGGATAGGAAGGCCACCAGCTTTTCACCCGGCAATGGCATGTGCGCATATTGCAGTTCAGCAAAACCTAAATAGCCGCCTTCAATAATGCCGCCCGCGGTATGCGGGTTCACATGACTGCCCAACGGCGCGGCCATCGAGCCATCGGCAGCAATTTCATAGCCGTAGAAATCATTGAGCAGACGGTTGATCCCTTCTTCACCACCGCCATAGGCTTGTTCTTGCTCAGGATGTAAGTTGCCCAGCAACACGTTGAGCGCTTCAATTGCAGCCACACTGTGGCCCTGCCCCATCATCCAAGCACGGGTTTCACCGGTCAGCGCATTGAGCGCCATATACGCGGCATAGCCTGGCACCATATTTAATGCACCACCGGTATGCCCTTCAGGCTGAACTTTAAAGTCCTGCGCCGTCAAATCACTACCGTCTAAATGCACTTTACGGGCATAGGTCATATGCACAACCAACGACATCCCAGCGGCAGTGATTTTGTCGAGTGCGCTCATTTTGCGATACACAGCAGCCAAGTCGGGCTGAGTGCCGGCTTGCACAAGCTGGTGAGCAAGACGATATACTGCAGCTTGTGTTTCTGCAGTATGCTCAATCGGGCCGTAGCCCTTTTGCCACTGCGCAAAGGCTGGCTCAATTTTAGCGTGTTCGTTTAAGTCAGCGAGGCTCGGCAAAATCTGATGCATAGTAATACTCCATAAACTCGAATGTGGTGCAGTTTAAAGACAACCTGATAAGGGTATCATGATAACCGTCAATAACGGCTCACTCTAAACCCCTTACCCTGTAATACCCCACCCACACAGCCAAGAAGGAATCTCCATGGCCTTACTTAATTTTCTCGGTGCCATTCAACAAGTCACAGGTTCGTGCTACTTGATCGAAACATACGACAAGAAGAATATTCTACTCGAATGTGGCATGCAGCAAGGTGGTGATAGCGAAGATAAACATGATGATGAGGGCAGCAATCGTTCCGCCT